>JACDBD010000297.1 GCA_013695115.1 Actinomycetota bacterium
GCATCCTCAACCCGGGCAAGCTCGGCCTCCCCGACCACTGGGGCGACCCCGCCTGGCCCGACTGACCGAATGACCGAATGACCGAATGATCCTCGTCGTCGACGTGGGGACGTCGTCGGTGCGGGCCGCGCTCGTGCGCGACGATGCCACCGTCGCCCACGAGGAGCGGCGGCCGCTGCTGCCGGCGTCGCCGGCGCCGGGACTGGTCGAGTTCGACGCCACCGCGATGGCCGCAACCGTGCTCGAGCTGGCCGGTGCCGCTCTCGCAGCCACCGGCACCGAGGATGTGGACGCGGTCGGGATCGCCAACCAGCGCGGCTCCACCGTGGTCTGGGATCGTGCGACCGGCGAGCCGGTCGGACCGGGGATCGGCTGGCAGGACCTGCGCACGGTCGGGCGCTGCCTGGAGCTGAAGTCCGCGGGCCTCCGCACCGGGCCCAACTACTCGGCCACCAAGCTGGAGCACCTCCTCGACATCGCCGACCCCGACCGCGGGCGCGACCTGGGCTTCGGCACGGTCGACAGCTGGGTGGCGTGGACGCTGACCCAGGGCGCGGTCCACGTCACCGACGCCACCAACGCCCTCATTACCGGGATGCTCGATCCGGACGCCCACGAGTGGTCGGACACCGCGCTCGAGATCCTGCGGGTTCCGCCCCGCCTGCTGCCGAAGGTCGTCGATTCCAGTGGCATCGTCGGAGACGCGTCGGCGCTCCCGGGCGCGCCCCCGATCGCGGGCATCGCCGGCGACCAGCAGGCGTCGCTGCTCGGCCAGGGCTGCGTGCACACCGGTGACGCCAAAATCACCTTCGGCACCGGTGGCATGCTCGACCTCGTGCTCGACGCCCGTCCCGAGTTCGAGATGCAGGGACCGGCGGGCACGTTCCCGATCGTCTGCCGGCGCGTCGGCGGCACCGACACCTGGGGCGTGGAGGCGGTGATGCTGTCGGCGGGCACCAACGTCGAGTGGCTACGCGACGACCTCGGGGTCATCACGACTGCGGCCGAGTCGCACGACGTCGCCGCCGGCTGCGAGAGCACCGGCGACGTTTGGTACGTGCCCGCCCTGCTCGGACTGGGCACGCCCGCGTGGGACTTCGGCGCCCGCGGCACCGTCCTCGGACTGACCCGCGGCACCGGCCGATCCGAACTCGTCCGGGCCGTGCTCGAGGGCGTCGCCCACCGCGCCGTCGACCTGGTCGAGGCGGCCGAGGCCGACTCCGGCATCGCCGTGCCCCACCTCCGGGCCGACGGTGGCATGACCGACAACCCCACGTTCGTGCAGCTGCTCGCGGACGCGAGCCGGCGCACCGTCGAGGTCTCGCCGGTGCGCGAGGCCACCGCCCTCGGCGCCGCGTTCCTCGCCGGCCTCGCCACCGGCGCCTGGGACAGCGAGGACGACCTCGCCGGCACCTGGGCACCCCGGCAGCGCGTGGAACCCCGGCCCGGTCACGAGCTCGACCGTGACCGCTGGCGTGACGCCTGCCGGCGGGCCGAGCGCTGGATTCCCGAGCTCTCGGCCGTCGACTTCTGACCCACCCAGCGGCAAGACTCGCGCCATGGCACTCGCGGACCTTGTCCAGGACCTCCTCGGAACCGACCTGCCGGTCGCGTTCTCGCTGTACGACGGCAGTCGTGTCGGCCCCGATCCCGCGCCGGCCACCATCGTGGTCGACTCCCCCAACGCCCTACGCCGCATCATCACGGCGCCCGGTGAGCTCGGCTTCGGTCGCGCGTACGTCGCCGGCGACCTCGACGTCGAGGGTGACATCTACGCCGCCCTCAGGCTGCGCGACCAGCTGCCCGAGGTCAAGCTCCGGCCCCGGCAGTACGTCGCCGCGCTCCGGCTCGCGGGCGCGGGTGGGTTGAAGCCGCTCCCGCCGCCGAAGGAGGAGGCGCGCCTGCGCGGTCGGCGCCACTCGAAGGCGCGCGACGCCGCCGCGGTCTCACACCACTACGACGTCGCCAACGACTTCTACCGCATGGTCCTCGGCCCGTCGCTGACGTACTCGTGCGCGGTCTGGACCGACCCCGCCCACTCGCTCGAGGAGGCGCAGGCCAACAAGCACGAGCTGATCTGCCGCAAGCTCGCGCTCGAGCCGGGGATGCGACTCCTCGACATCGGGTGCGGATGGGGCGGAATGCTGCTGCACGCGGCCGAGCACCACGGCGTCCAGGCCGTCGGGGTCACGCTGTCGCAGCGACAGGCCGAGCTGGCCGAGAAGCGGGCCGCCGACGCCGGGCTCGGCGACAAGATCGAAGTTCGGTACCAGGACTACCGCGACGTCGACGACGGTCCCTACGATGCCATCAGCTCGATCGGCATGTTCGAGCACGTGGGCCTGTCACAGCTCCAGGTGTACTTCGAGCGCTGCTTCGAGCTGCTGCCGCCGGGCGGGCGGCTCCTGAACCACACCATCGGCCGGCCCGCGCACATGAAGGGCTCGACCGACGACCGCCAGTCGCGGTTCGACAAGCGGGGCTTCATCAACCGCTACGTGTTCCCCGACGGCGAGCTGCACGAGATGGGCACGGTCGTCTCCGCCATCCAGCAGGAGGGGTTCGAGGCGCGCCACATGGAGAGCCTGCGCGAGCACTACGCGCTCACGCTGCGCCGGTGGGTCGCCAACCTCGAGGAGAACTGGGACGCGTGCGTGGCCGAGGCGGGCGTCGCCCGCGCTCGCATCTGGCGCCTCTACATGGCGGCGTCGGCGGTCAACTTCGAGGCCAACCGCACCCAGGTCCACCACGTGCTGGCGGTGAAGCCCGCCGACGGACGGTCAGCGCTTCCGCTTCGGCCCCGGTTCGAATAGCTACCTGGCGTCGGCCTCGACCGTCAGCGTCGGCGGTTCGGGGAAGCGAGCGTCGAGCCAAGTCAGGATCTCGGCCAGCGCGGCTTCACCTTCGGGTGTGAGCGCGCCGCGAGTGCGGTCGAAGTTGTGGTCGGCGCCGGGCACGATCGCGACCGTCGCGTCGACACCGGCGGCGGCGAGCGCGGCACCGAAGGTGGTGGTTTGCTCAGGCGCGACGGTGCTGTCGGCGTCGCCGTGGAACAGCAATGCCGGTCCGCCGGCGGCGGCCGCGAGTGACACGGAATCGCTGAGGTCGTAGCAGGCCTGAATCGCGCGATCGCCGCTGCCGTCGGGCCCGCCGCAGTACTGCTCGGGGTCGGCGTGCGTACCGTCGTACATCCCGTAGAAGCCGATGAACGCGTTGACGATGTCGCTCGTCCCGTCGTCGTACAGGCCTTCGCCCGCGAACGACGCTTCGTCGCCGGCGGCATACGCCACGCCGCCGAGCGACGCGCCCGCGCCGAAGCCCTGCACGACGATGCGGTCGGGGTTGATCCCGAGCTCGGTCGCGTGTAGCCGCATGTATTGCACCGCGGCCTTGACGTCGCGCTCGGGAACGGGGAACACCGGCGGGGACGTGGTCGGCTTGAACAGGAAGTGGTCGATCGAGAGGGTGACGTACCCCTCCTCGGCGTAGGCCGTGGCCCACGCCCGCATCTGGCGGCGGCTGCCGCGGGTGCCGTCACCGCCGTGCACGAGCACGATCGCGGTGGTGCGGTGGATGCCCGGCACGGACAGGTCGGCCTTGCGCGCCGGCGCGCCCTCGGGCGAGTACACGACGGTCTCGCGCGTGTCCTCGATCGGCTCGTCGGGCTCGGTGGTCGTGGTCGAGGAGGCTGTCGTGGTCGAGGAGGCTGTCGTGGTCGGGGTGCTGTCGGGGGAAGCGGCGGTCACGGGCGGCGGTGCCGTGGTCGGGGGGACGAGCGTCGGGAGGACGACCACGGTGCCGGGAGTGACGGTGGGGGTCGTGGCGGCGGTAGCAGGCGGGGCCGTCGTGGTCGTGGCCCGCGTCGTCGTCGGCGTCGTGGTGGTGGTCGACGTGGTGGACGTCGCCGACGCCTTCTCCTTCCCGTCGCCGTCGCCCCCGCCGTCGCGCAGCGTGAGCGCGAGCCCGAGGATCCCGAGCGCGAGCACGATCACGATCAAACCGGGGGCGAGCTTCCGCCAATCGAGGTTCATCTCTATTGCCTCGCTCGCTGCGGGCCGGGCCATCCAGAAAGGGATTGGCCGGCCCGGGGGCGCTCGCTGGGACGCCAAGTTCCTGCACCACGCATTGGCTGTGCCGCTCTCATCTCACCCATTCTCCCCCATCTGTCCCGTCAGCCCCCGCGCAGGGGCGGAGAGTCGTTGCCAGGCCTAGGGAGTCGGCGTGATGGCGTCGCCGGGGCGGAGCGTCCCGCCCTCGACGATGTCGGCCCGGAGGCCGCCCCGGTGGACGAGGGCCCGGGACACACCCGGTCGCGTCAGCCCCGCCAGGTATGAGCAAGGGTCGGCGAGGCGGACGCCGCGCAGGACCACCTCACCCACCCGGAACGTCCGGCCGACGAGATGGTTGAGCGGGACGCCCTCGGTGAGCAGGTTGCGGCGGGTCTCGTCGTCGGCGAGCTCGACGCCATCGGCGCGCACCGCCGCGATCGCCTCCCGCTCCACCAAGGTGATCTCCCGACCCGTTCCCGGAGTCTGCGAGTGCTTCCCGTTCTTCTCGGCGTACCGGTCGCCGTCGAGCCCGACGCCCGCGACCGCCCGCGCCTCGTCGCGCGCCTCCATGGCCGCGCCCGCTTCGGACGTGGTGTAGATCGCCACGAGTCGCCCCTCGGACACGCTCGCATCATGCCGCGCGTGCGGTGGGCCGTGCCTCAGCTTTCCGCGCGACCTTGTCGGTCGGTTCGTTCAGGTCTTGACGGGCCGACCGACCTGGTTCCACTCGCACCAGCCGGTGCCGGTCCCCTCGGATGTCGTGTAACGGCACAGGGCGCGGGGGAAGCGGGACGTGCGGCCGTCGGGCGCGAGCAGCGGGACGGGCGCGGCCGCCACGACCTCGACGTCGACCTCGAGGTCGTGGTTGATCACGTAGCGCGCCGCGGTGGGGAGGTCGTCGTCACCGTGGTGCGTCTCGAGCAGCATCTGGGTCACTGGTTGCAACTCCTCGCCCAGCCGCCAAACGTACCCAGTGGCGACGTCCAGTTCGTCGGCCTTCACCACGTTGGCCGCGAATGTGTCGCCGATCTGGAAAGACGTCCAGTGCCATCCCCACTGCCACCAGTCCCGCTCGCCCCACGAGTGGTCACGCTCCCCGCGCCCCTCGAACGGGATGCGGTCGCGTCCGATGAGCAGCTCGCCGTGCACGACGCCGGCGTGCTCGTAGTGCGCGCCGGGATGGTCGTCCGGGTACGGGTAGTCGTACACCGGCGTGTACGACTCCCACTCGAGGTCGAGTCCGACGGGGAGCCGCTCGCCGATCTCGCCCCGGTAGGCGTCTCCGGGCGAGTCGAGGCGGACGCCGAAGGCCTCGAGGCCGAGGCCCCAGTGCTCCATCGGCGTCTCGCACACGCACTCGCCCCAGAGGCTGTCGGCCCGGATCTCGAGCGCGTCGCCGCGGGGCAGCGGGACTTCGTGGTCGCGCACGACGACGAGGCCGTGCTCGGGTGTCACCAGGTACGCCCAGTACCAGGCCAGCTGCTGGTTCGGGTACAGCCCGAGCCGCACGTACCCGCCGGTTCCGTCGTCGCGGGAGAAGTCGAAGTACCACGACTCGTTGAAGTAGAGGCCGTCGTCGGGCTGGTGACGACCCTCGTCGGCGGGCGTGCTCACGATCACCGCGACGCCTTCGTCTCGAGGATTGGCGGCTCCGGTATGGGCGTGTAGTACGGGATGCTGTCGTCGGCCTCGACGTCGGGCATCTTGTCGAGGGTGGCGATGCCGTCGTAGAGGTCGAGGCTGTCGCGGGGCACCGTCCAGTCGAGGCGGTCGGCGATGCCGGCGGCTTCGGCAAACGGCCGCAGGAACGTGAAGTAGACGTACGCGCCGGCGTCGATGCGCTCGTTGCGGTCCATGCCCGCGATCAGCCGGTAGCACCGCCGCTGCGCCACCTTCACCGCGGCGGCGAGCTCATCGAGGGCATCGAGTGAGACGCGCTCGAGCTTGCCGTCGGGGTGCGGGGTGAAGAGTCCGAACGCCTCGAGGCGGGAGAGGTAGTCGTCGGGCTCGGCGGTCGAGGTCCCCCAGTCGGTCACGTGCAGCTTCACGCCGTCGAGCACGAGCGCCGCCGTCAGGTTGGAGTACGGGAGGTCGGCGGCGACGGCGGCGCTCCACGGGAAGTGGCCGACCCCGAACTCGGAGAAGTCGCGGACGAGCAGCACCCGACCGTCGCCGAGCTCGTAGGGGCCGGTGTCCTGGTAGCCGGCGCGGGTGTCGAAGTAGAGGAGGAACAGGTAGGAGGTCAGCGCGGCGTTGAGCTTGCGGATGCGGGCCCGGGTGGCGTCATCGGTCACGGGCGCGGCGCCCGCCACCAGCTCCTCGACGACGGCGTCGTCGTAGGGCTGCACCACGCCGCCGGCGTCCCAGGCCTGGAGATGGCCGTCGGCGCGCCAGGGGGCGGCGGCGCGCTTCCAGAAGTCGAGGACGGTGGCAGTGCCGGCGAGGTCGGTCTCGGGCGTGACCATCCCGAACGGGGCCAGCACCTGTCGACCGACGAGGTAGATGTTGGCGATCGACCAGTGGTGCACCGAGTCGACCTGGTTGCCGGGGCGACGGCCGGCGGCGCCGATCTCCTCGGGGGGCAGGGCGGCGGCGATCTCCCGCATCATGTCGGGGTGGCGCCGGTAGCACTCCACTCCGGCCACGAGGATGTAGGCGGTCACCGGGATCAGGGCCGACTCCAGCGCGGTGCGAGTGGCGGTCATCGCCCGGGCGATCTTGCCGTGGTAGAGGATCCAGCGGTTCGTCTCGTCGCGGTCCCAGCCCCCCAACCCGGTCATACGCGCCGCACGATCCCGTCAGTCCCGCTGCAGTCGACCTCGACCTCGTCGCCGTCGGCCGGGCTCGTGCCGTCGAGCTCGGCCGCCATCAGACAGGGCACCTGGTACTCCCGGCTCACGATGCCGATGTGGCTCAGGGGCGTGCCCGAGAGGCAGACGACCGCGGTGAGCTCGTCGAAGATCGGGGCCAGGAACGTGGCACCGGCGTCGGCCACGCAGGCGACGACACCCTCGGCGGTCGTGTCCATGAGCGCGAGCACGTCGTCGGGCGTGTCGAGGCGGCGCCAGGTGCCCCGCACGGGCGCGGCGTCGAACACCTTCGTGCCGCAGCCCACGACGCTCACGCGGCCGACCTCCCTTCCTGGTTGCGCTCGCTCGGCGGCAGGGTACCTGCCGCCGCCCTTCGGGACGCTCGCCGCTCCCGCGCAATTCACGGCGAACGCGACCGGATGGCAGTCCTTCGAGCTGCTTGGGTGTGGAAGTCCGCGATGAGGTCGGCGGCGGCGGACGGGCGCAGATGCATCGGAACGGACCCGTCGTCGACAACGAGACGCGCCCCGGGGATGTGGGCGGCGACCTCCTCGGCCAGCTCGAACGGGTGGAGCGGATCGCCGCGGCGCGCCGCCACCATCGTCGGGCACCCGATCACAGTCAGCTCCGACACGTTGTCCACGAGGCGCGCCCGCGTCAGTGCGTTGACACACGCGCGCATCGACACGTCGTCCTGGCGGGCGTAGTTCTCCCGCGCCGCCGCCATCTCTTCGTCGGCGGCGGGGAGCAGCTTGGATTCGGTCACGGCGTCGAGCATGCCGACGAGGCCGAGCTCGCCGACGCCCTCGGCGAACGTCGCCGCCACCGGGTTGGCGAGGCCGGTGCCGGCACCGATGGCCAGGCTCGACAGACCGAGGGCGCGCACCCGCTCGGGCCGGGCGAGCACGGTCGCGAGCGCGACCGTGCTC
>JACDBD010000222.1 GCA_013695115.1 Actinomycetota bacterium
TCGACATGCCCGTCGCCGAGAGCGAGCTCGTGTCGGGCTACATGGTCGAGTACACCGGCTTCCGCTTCCTGTTCTTCTTCATCGGCGAGTTCGGGACCGCGTTCGCGTTCTCGGCCCTGGCCGCGACGCTCTTCCTGGGCGGCTGGGCGATCCCGGGCGTCGACGACACCGGCCTCGCCAACGTGCTCGGACCGCTGGTGCTGTTCACCAAGCTGATGTTCGTGGCCTTCCTCATGTTCTGGGTGCGCTTCACCTACCCGCGCCTGCGGGAGGACCAGCTCCAGGCGGTGGCGTGGAAGTACCTGATCCCGATCGGCCTGGCCAACATCCTCGTAACCGGCGCGTTGAAGGTGGCCCTCTGATGGCAAAGCCCAAGCTCCCCGGCCTGATCGGCGGCCTCGGGATCACGTTCAAGACCATGCTCAAGGGCGCGGTCACGGTGCAGTACCCCCACGAGCGGGAGGACCCGGCGCCGCGCGCCCGCGGCGTCATCGCGCTCAAGGAGGAGAACTGCACGGTCTGCATGCTGTGCGCGCGCGAGTGCCCCGACTGGTGCATCTACATCGAGGGGCACAAGGAGAAGCGCCCGCCCCGCCGGGAGGGCGGCCGGGAGCGGACGGTCAGCATCCTCGACCGCTTCGACATCGACTACGCGCTGTGCATGTACTGCGGGATCTGCGTCGAGGTGTGTCCCTTCGACGCGCTGTTCTGGAGCCCCGAGTACGAGTACTCGGAGCCCGACATCGCCGAGCTGCTGCACGACAAGGACAAGCTCGGCGAGTGGATGGAGACGGTGCCCGAGCCCGAGCCGCTCGAGGCCGGCGCCGAGTCGAAGAAGTAGGCCGGGCGGACCGGGGGGAACGAAGTGATCGCGCAGAACATCGCGTTCTGGATCATCGCCGTCGTGATGGCCGCCGCCGCCGTCCGGGTGGTGACGTCGCGCAACCTCGTCCACGCCGCGCTCTTCCTGATCACCGTCCTGATCGGGGCCTCGGCGCAGTTCATCATCCTGCTGGCCGAGTTCGTCGGCGTGACGCAGTTCTTCCTCTACGTCGGGGCGGTCGCGGTGCTCTTCCTGTTCGGCATCATCGTCACCCGCGCGCCGATGCAGCCGGCCGACTACGACAACGACCAGCGCTGGCCGGCGCTGGCGGTGTCATTACTGCTCCTCGGGGTCCTGGTCGCGCTGTTGATCGACGCCTTCGGGCATCAGGAGATCGAGCTCAGCGACGACCTACTCGCCATCGGGCGCAGCGACGCGGTGGGCAACTCGCTCTTCCGCACCTTCGTCGTGCCGTTCGAGGTCGTCTCGATGCTCCTGCTCGCCGCCCTCATCGGCGCCGTCGCGATCGCGCGGAGGGACTGAGATGGCTCTGAATCAATTCCTCATCCTTTCGGCGTTCCTGTTCTGCACCGGCGTCTACGGGGTGCTGGCGCGCCGCAACGGCGTGCTCGTGCTCATGAGCGTCGAGCTCATGCTGAACGCGGTGAACATCAACCTTGTCGCGTTCTCCGCGTTCGTGCGCGACGTCGGCGGCCAGATCTTCGCTTTGTTCGTCATCACCATCGCCGCCGCCGAGGTGGGCGTCGGCCTGGCCATCGTGCTGCTCATCTACCGCAACCTGGACAGCCCCGACCTCGACCGCGTCGACCAGCTCAAGGGCTGACGAATGCTGCGCAACGCCTGGCTCATCCCCCTCCTGCCCGCGCTGTCGTTCGTCGCGATCCTGCTGGTCGGCAAGCGGCTGCCGCGCAGGGGCGCCGAGCTCGGCGTCGGCGCGGTCGGCGCGTCGTTCGTGCTGGCGTGCGTGGCCGCGTGGCAATGGATCGACCGGGTCGAGGGCGCCACCGGCAAGAGCGAAGGCCTCAGGGCGTTCGGGAAGGGAGTCCTCGGCGGGGAGGGCGGGGAGGGCGGCGAGCACGCCGAGGTCGCGGTCGCGCCGGTCACGCGCGGCTTCACCTGGTGGCAGAACGGCAACGTCGAGTTCAACGTCGGCATCGCGATCGACGGCCTGACGGTGATGATGCTGTTCGTCGTCACGCTGGTGTCGTTCCTCGTGCACGTCTACTCGACGAGCTACATGGAGGGCGATCGCCGCTTCACCCACTTCTACGCCCTGCTCAGCCTGTTCACCGCCTCGATGCTGCTGCTGGTGGTGGCGGACAACACCATCCAGCTGCTGGTCGGCTGGGAGCTCGTCGGCCTGTGCTCCTTCGTGCTCATCGGCCACTGGTGGGAGGAGAAGCCCAATGCCGACGCGGCGGTGAAGGCCTTCCTCACGACGCGCGTCGGCGACGTCGGCCTGATGATCGGGATCATCGTCCTCTTCTTTGCCGCCGGGACGTTCGACATCCAGGCGATCAACGCCCAGGCAGTCGAGGGCGAGATCGGCCACACCCTCCTCGTGGTCGCCAGCGCCTGCCTCCTCGGCGGGATCATCGGCAAGAGCGGCCAGTTCCCGCTGCACACCTGGCTGCCCGACGCCATGGCCGGCCCCACCCCGGTGTCCGCGCTCATCCACGCAGCCACGATGGTGGTTGCCGGCGTCTACCTCGGCGCCCGCCTCTATCCCGTCTTCTTCGAGGGGTTCTCGATCGACGGCGGCACGATCAACGTGATGGCGCTGATCGGTGGCACCACGATCATCATCGGTGCCGCGCTCGCGTTCGTGCAGAACGACATCAAGAAGGTGCTGGCGTACTCCACGATCAGCCAGCTCGGCTACATGGTCATGGGCCTGGGGGTCGGCGCCTGGGTAGCGGCGGTGTTCCACCTCTTTACCCACGCGTTCTTCAAGGCGCTGCTGTTCCTCGGCGCGGGCTCGGTGAGCCACTCGGGCTCGCACCACAGCTTCGACATGAAGGCGGACATGGGCGGGCTACGCAAGTTCATGCCGGTCACCTTCTGGACCTTCATGATCGGCTCGCTCGCGCTGGCCGGGATCATCCCGTTCGCCGGCTTCTGGTCGAAGGACGAGATCCTGGCCACCGCGGGGCAGAACGAGTTCACCTTCTTCCTCGTCGTCGGCCTGGTCGGCGCGTTCATGACCGCCGCCTACATGACCCGCTGCGTGTACCTCACCTTCTTCGGCGAGTACCGGGGCCACGGGGAGCCCCACGAGTCCCCGCGGGCGATCACGGTCCCGCTGATCGTGCTCGCCGGCTTCTCCGTCCTCGCCGGCCTCGTGAACGCGTCGGCCCTCGAGATCGAGAAGTTCAAGGAGTGGGTCGAGCCCACGGTCGCCTTCCCCGCGCTCGAGCACCCCGAGTTCGAGTTGGCCGGCGCCGCCCTGGCGCTCGCGGTCGCGCTGCTCGGGATCCTGGTCTCGTACGCGTACTGGTTCCGCAACCTCGGGCCCCACGGCATCACGGCGCGCAACCCCCTGGCCCGCGCCGGGTACACGTTCCTCGAGAACAAGTACTACCTCGACGCCCTCTACGAGAACGTCATCGTGGGCTCGATCAAGGGCGCGATCGCCCGGGCGTCGTACTGGACCAACCAGCGGGTCATCGACGGCGCCGTCAACGGCGTCGCCACCGGCGCCGCCCAGGTGGGCCGGTTCGCCTACGACGTCCTCGACCAGAAGGCGGTCGACGGCGCCGTGAACGGGCTGGCGGTCTCCACCGGCCAGACCGGGGGCCTGCTCCGCTACGTGCAATCGGGTCGGGTGCAGCGGTACGCGCTGATGCTGTTCGCGTCGGTGGCGCTGCTGAGCCTGGCCCTGTTCGTCTTCAGCAACTGACGGGAGAGGAAGCGCTTCGATGGACTGGTTCGACTCCGGATGGGGGCTGACCCTCGCGATCTTCCTGCCGGTCGCCGGCATGGTGGTCGTGCTGGCGATCCCGAAGGCGCAGGAGCAGGCCATCAAGATCGTCGCCCTGCTGACGACGCTGGCGACGCTGGCGGCGGGCGTCGGGCTGCTCGTGCGCTTCGACTACGACGACACCGGCGATCTCCAGTTCGAGGCGAACAAGAGCTGGATCGACGTGATCCAGAGTCGGTACCACATCGGCATCGACGGCATCGCGCTGCCGCTGCTGCTGCTGTCGATGGTCGTCACGGTCGCTTGTGTCATCTATTCGTGGGACCACTTCCCCGCGCCCCACAACCCCAAGGGGTTCCTCGCGCTCACGCTGTTGCTCGAGACCGGCATGAACGGCACGTTCGCGGCCCAGGACCTCATCCTGTTCTTTATCTTCTTCGAGCTCGTGCTGCTGCCGATGTTCTTCATGATCGGCGTCTGGGGCGGCCCCAACCGGGTGTACGCGTCGATCAAGTTCTTCCTGTTCACGTTGTTCGGCTCGGCGCTGATGCTGCTGAGCTTCCTGGCGCTGTTCTTCCTGACCGAACCGCACACCTTCGACATCCCGACACTGGCCGAGGCCGCCGGCGAGGGGCTGGTCGGCAGCACCCAGAACCTCATCTTCCTGGGGCTGTTCCTCGGGTTCGCGATCAAGGTGCCGATGTTCCCGTTCCATACCTGGCTCCCCGATGCGCATACCGAGGCGCCGACGGTCGGCTCGGTGATCCTGGCGGCCGTCCTGCTGAAGCTGGGTACGTACGGGTTCGTGCGGATCGCGCTGCCGGTGCTACCGCAGGCGGCCGAGGACTGGGCCCCGTGGATCGGGCTGCTCGCGGTCATCGGGATCATCTACGGCGCGCTCTGTTGCCTGGCGCAGCGCGACATGAAACGCCTGATCGCGTTCTCGTCGGTCGCGCACATGGGCTTCGTGATGCTCGGCATCGCCACGCTCACCGACTTCGGGATCAACGCCGCCGTGTTCGGCATGGTCGCCCACGGGCTGATCACCGGAATGCTGTTCTTCCTCGCCGGATCGGTGCAGGAGCGCTACAACACCCGCGAGCTCTCGCGCCTCGGCGGCCTGCTCGTGCAGGCGCCCCGGCTCGGCTGGATCCTCGGGTTCTGCGCGATGGCGTCGCTCGGGCTCCCCGGCCTGGCCGGGTTCTGGGGCGAGTTCCCCGCCATCCTCTCGGCCTACGAGCCGCTGGAGGGGTTGCCGGTCGAGACGTTCCGCACCTTCATGGTGTTCGCCGCGATCGGGACCGTGCTCGCCGCCGGGTACTTGCTGTGGATGTTCCAGCGGGTGGCGTTCGGCGAGCCCAAGCCGGAGTTCGAGTCGGCCCACATCCACGACGTGCACGCGCCGGAGTGGATCGCCTGGACGCCCCTGTTGCTGCTCATCGTGGCGCTGGGCGTGTACCCCAACCTGCTGTTCAAGATCACCGACGGAGCGGTGACCGGCGTCGCCGACGGTGTGGCCAAGGCGATCGGCGGTTGACGACGTGAACCCCGTCTTCGACTACCACGCGCTCGCGCCCGAGCTTGTGCTCTCGGGTGCGATCGTCGTGGTGCTCGTCGCCGACCTGCTCTTTCCCGACCGCGAGGGGTTACAGACCTCGCGACTGGCCAGCCTGGGCATCCTCGTCGCGCTCGTACCCGTGCTCACGCTGGCGATCGATGGCGCCGACCGTTCGCTCTTCGGTGGCGGCTTCGTCGTCGACGACTACGCGATCGCGCTGAAGGCCTTCTTCCTGCTGGTGGCGTACGTGACCGTCCTCGTCTCCGCCGACTATGTCGGCGAGGGCGACTACTACAAGGGCGAGTTCTACTTTCTGCTGATGTCGTCGGTGCTGGGGATGCTGGCGATGACGTCGGCCCGCGACCTGATCTCGATCTTCGTCGCGCTCGAGTTGATCTCGATCCCGACCTTCGTGCTCGCGGGCTGGCGCAAACACGACACCAAGTCGAACGAGGCCGCGATCAAGTACTACCTGATCGGCGTGCTCTCCTCGGCGGTGATGCTCTACGGCATGTCGTTGATCTACGGGCTCAGCGGGGGCAAGGTGCTCCTCGCCGACATCGGCAAGTTCGCGGCGGCCGGCGACGCGCCCCCGTTGTTCGCGGTGGCGATCTTCCTCACGCTGGTCGGGTTCGCGTTCAAGGTGAGCGCGGTGCCGTTCCACTTCTGGGCGCCCGACACCTACGAAGGGTCACCCACACCGGTGACCGCCTTCCTGTCGGTGGCGTCGAAGGCGGGCGGGTTTGTGGCGATCCTCAGCATCATCTACTTCGGTTTCTTCGAGGCCGACGAGTCGTGGCAGCCGGTGCTGTGGGCGCTGGCGGCAGCCTCGATGACCGTCGGCAACCTCACCGCCCTGCGCCAGACGAACATCGTGCGCATGCTCGCCTACTCGTCCGTCGCCCAGGGCGGGTTCATCCTCGTCCCCTTGGCGGTGGCCCAGGATGCGCCGCGCGCATCGTTCGAAGCGGTGGTGATCTACCTCTTCATCTACGGCGCGATGAACCTGGGCGCGTTCGCGGTGGTGATCGCGGTCGCCCGCCGCACCCGCTCGGGCGAGATCGAGTCGTACGCGGGGCTGGGCCAGACCGCACCGGTCCTGGGGATCCTGATGTCCGCCTTCCTGCTCTCGCTCGCCGGCATCCCGCCGCTGGCGGGTTGGTTCGCCAAGTTCGTGATGTTCCGGGCCGTGTTCGAGGCCGGGGGCGCGGGCGCGGTGACGCTCGGCGTCATCGCCGCGGTCAACTCGGTGATCGCCTTCTTCTATTACGCCGGGGTCGCCCGCCGGATCTGGTTCGAGGACCCGGCCGCCGAGCTCGCCGGTCCGGCGCGGGTGCCGGCGGCGCTGACCGTCGCCCTCGCCATGTCGGCGGCGGTGGTCCTGGTCATCGGGGTGTACCCGCAGCTCTTCGCCCGCGTCGGGGAGCTGGCGGTCCCACTCTGACGCTGCGCATCGCCGACGAGATCGCCCGGCGCGGGCCCATCCCCTTCGACGAGTTCGTCGAGCACGCGCTCTACGACGAGGACGCCGGGTTCTTCATGCGGGGCGGCGGCGCCGGTCGCGCCGGCGGCGACTTCGTGACCAGCGTCGAGGTCGGCACGCTGTTCGGTGCGCTGGTGGCGCGTGCGCTCGACCGGTGGTGGGACACGCTCGACCGGCCCGATCCCTTCGTGGTCGTCGACGCCGGCGCCGGACGAGGCCGGCTCGCGGCCGACGTGCTGCGGGCGGCGCCGACCGGCGCCCCCGCGCTGCGGTACGTGATGGTCGAGCGTTCCCCGGTGCTACGGGCCGCGCAGCGTGAGCTGCTCCCGGTCGAGCCGGTCGAGGTCGCGCTCGGGCCGGGGGTGCGGACGGACCGGGACGAGCCCGCGGTCGCGGTCACGGGAGTCGGGCCGATCGTGACATCACTCCCGGACCTCCCGGCACCCCCGGTCCGCGGGGTCGTGATCGCGAACGAGCTGCTCGACAACCTGCCGTTCCGAGTCGTCGAGCGGTCCGCCAGCGGCTGGATCGAGGTGCGGGTGGGCGCCGGTGACGACGGGCTGGTCGAGATGCTCGTGCCCGCGTCCGACGAGCTGGCAGCGGCGGCGGACCGGGTCACCGCCGGCACTGCCGTTCCCGCGGGCGCGCGCCTGCCCGTCCCGAGTGGTACGACCGCCTGGCTGCAACGCGCCGGCGACGTTCTCCGC
>JACDBD010000344.1 GCA_013695115.1 Actinomycetota bacterium
GAACGAGGCATCGACGACGACCGTGACCGTCGCTCCCGGATGCTCGGCCCGGAGCGCGTCGACAGCCTCGTTGAGCTGGGCCAGGCTCGGAAGGGTGCGACCCTCGGTCGCGAGGTTGGAGCCGTCGACGACGACGTGACGGCGCGGGCTCACGGCACCAACGCTCTCACGTACAGGCGTTGGGTTGGTGCCTCGGTGTCGTAGGGCGCCCGCTGGATGGCCTCCTCGACCCGGAAGCCCGCTCCCTCGACGAGCGAGACGAGCTCGTCGCGTTCGAAGAACGTGGCCTCGAACGGCACCGGCTTCCCGAGGAAGTCGTCGCGGCGCACCGACCCCGTGCCGGCGTGGACGGCGACTACGAGCTCGCCGCCGGTCCGAATCACCCGCCAGAACTCGCGCATCACACCCGGTACGCCCTCGCGGGGGATGTGGATGACCGAGTAGAACGCGACGATTCCGGCCAGGGCGGCGTCCTCGACGTCCAGTGCCCCCATGTCGCCCACGTCGAAGCGGAGGCCGGGGTTCAGGCGGCGGGCGACCTCGACCATCTCGGGCGACAGGTCGACGCCCGCGACCTCGACTCCCCGTTCGTGCAGGTACCGGGCGATGTGGCCGGGCCCGCAGCCGATGTCGAGCACGAGACCACGGTCCTGGGTGCGCTCCGCGTACGCGTCGAGGAGCTCGCGGTCGAACAGCTTGCGGTCGAGCTCGTCGAAGAACGTGTCGGCGTACGTCTCGGCGACCTGGTCGTAGCTCGCCCGCAGCTCGTCAGAATCCACGCCCGGAACTAGATCTTGGAGACCCAGAGGTAGGTCACACCCGACTCGCTCTCGAAGTCGGCATGCGTCGAGCCGGCCGCGGCCGCGTACGCGTCACCGCGACCAAGCTCCTTGCCCTGGGTGCGCACCGTGCCGTCGACCACGTAGACGAGCTCGGGGTTGCCGTGCTCGTGTGGGTCGCCCTTGTAGCCGGCCTCGGCCTCGATGAGCACGATGTGGAACCCGTCGGCCACGCCGAGCACCTTGGCCCGCGCGTTCCCGCCCGAGCCCCACGGCACCCAGTCGATCTCGTCGAACGCCCCGATGTCCCAACCCTCGAGTGAAATCTCCATCCGGCGAGTGTCGCATGTCATCTGGTCCGAAGGACAACAGGTCAGGCCCGTCCGAGCTACGGCGGTGACTCCGACGGTTGTCGATCCCGCCCGTAGACCCAGGACGCGTAGATGAGCCCACGACCGTCGGGGTCGAGAAACGTGATGCCGCCGTTGGCCTCCCAATACGGATGTTGGTCGCGTACCGGGCGGACGCCATTGTCGAGCAGCTTCTTCGTGGCGTCGTCCACCGAGGCCTGGTCCTGCAGGTAGAAGACCAGTTGATCGAATGGGTCGATCGGCGAGCTGGTCTGCGTCGAGCGAACGATCTCGAGGTGGGTGGGGGAGTCGGGCAGCCCGAAGATGGTTCCGTCCTCCCCGTAGCTGCCATGGAACCCGTCGATGACCGGGAGTCCCACCAGATCTCGGTAGAAACTTACCGCCGCGTCGTAATCGGCGCTCGAACGCACGATCCGAAGCGATCCGACGCGCATATGCCCGGGCCACTCGGCCGAAACGGACCTGTCTTGAGGCATAGGCGACGTTAGCCAGGTATCGCAGACAGAACCGCCTGCGCGGCTCGATGAGGTCGACCGGCTTTCGTTCTCACAGTGGGGGAGAGATATCGGTAAACCCGATGCGCACTGACCGTTCGGGATCCGAGATGGTCACGAAGCGCCGACCTGCCTTCGACGCGTAGTCAGGCCACGGATAGCGCGCGCCGTCCCGGTAACGTTTCAGCGCCAGGAAGTAGCTGAGGGGAGGTCACATGGCGGGTGGCCCGCGGATCACGCATCTCGACGATTTCGAGTGGAACGAGGTGCGGCGCCAGCAGCACGGCGACCACACGGCCTCCGTCCACGAGAAGTGGGTCGAGTTCTCGGACCACTACCTCTCCCTCTACGCCCGCTGGGATCCGGGCATGATCGTGCAGCCCCACGGCCACAACAGCGACCACGTGGTGTTCGTGATCGAGGGCGACATGACCTGCGGCGATGTGCACTGCCCGCCCGGTACCCACATCGCTCTCGACCAGGGCGACACGTTCGGGCCCTTCGTCGCCGGGCCCGACGGCGTCGTGCTGTTCGAGGTGATGATGGGCGACCCCCGCTCGTTCCCGGCAGACCCCGAGGGCTACGAGCGCTTCCTCGCCGAGCGAGGCGTCGTGCAGCTCCCGAACCCGCCGATCAAGCTGCCCCACGGCTACGAGGACACCCGGCGCTGAGCGTGACGCGGTTCGGGCGCGGTTCGGTCTCGCTGCGGCTTTACCCCCACAACGACCTGGCGGCGCCGGCGATCGTCGACGAGCGGGCCCAGGCCGCGCTCGCCGCCGACCACGGCTTCGACGGCGTCATGCGAGATCGTCCGGCTCGGCGACGACATGCTCGTTCCGCTCCGCAAAGCGCTCGCGTGAGCGCGGCGCGTTAGCTCCCTGGCTGCTGAAGTGCCGCCGATATCTCGGCCACCAGAGGCTCGACGTCGGGCCAGTCATTCCCCGCGATGCTCAACTTGACACCACCTCGACCGCTGAACTTGTTCGAGAAGTCCACGACGTAGTTTCCGTTGTTCGTCGGGCCCGAGACCTGCATGCTGAGCATCAACAGATGGAAACGTCCGGGCATGTTCTCGCCGAAGAACTCCACGACTCGGCCGTCGAAGGTAACGATGACGTTGCCGAGAATGAGATCTTGAAATGCCGCCTCGCGCACGAAATCAGGGTAGCGGGCTGCAGTCGCCCGTTAGCGTTCCGCTGCCGACGCGACCACACTGGTTGCAGTGGACCAAGGCGCTCGCGTGAGTGCCGACCATATCCGGTCACCGCACGAGCCGCTGCGCCTGGCCCGGCTCGCCGTCGGCGTCCACTACGCCAAGCCAGCCACGGCGGCGCGCTGGCTGCGCGACGTCTTCGGGTTCGCGCCCGCCGGCAACATCCCCGATGTCGAGCCCGACGACGACCACACCTGGATCGAGTTCCACATCGGGAACTGCTCCCTGATGGTGTTCAAGCGAGAAGGTGACCTCGGCGAAGACGCCCCGGCCACCCACACGCCGTGGGTGTTCGTCGACGATCTCGACGCGCATTACGCCCACGCGAAGGAGAGCGGGGCATCCATCCTCCAGGACATCTGGCAGCACGGGGCGCGTGCCTATGACGCTGCCGACCTCGAGGGCAATCGCTGGACGTTCGCCCAGGCGAGTCCGCTAATGCGCTGAGCTCGCCGACCGCTCGGGCTCCGGTGTGATCACCGGGGTGAGCGTGAAGCCTCGGTAGTCGTCGGCGGCGACGTCGTTGACGACCTCGGTGTAGCGGGGGAGGCCACCGATGTAGGGCATGAACACACGCGGCTTGCCGGGCACGTTGGCGCCCATGTACCAGGAGTTGGCGTGCGGGAACAGCGTCAGGTCGGCGACCTCGTTGACGTGGTCGACCCAGTCGTCCTCCGCGTCCACCGTGGCGTCGATCGACGCCAGATCTCGCTCGCGCAGGTAGGCGATGCAGTCGGCGACCCAGTCGACGTGCTGCTCGATCGCCACCGCCATGTTGACCAGCACCGACGGGCTTCCCGGGCCGGTGATCGTGAAGAGGTTGGGGAAGCCGGCGGTGGCGAGGCCGAGGTACGTGCGGGGCCCAGCGGCCCACTTGTTCCGCAGCGCCACACCCCCGACGCCGGTGATGTCGGGGCCGAGCAGCGGGCCGGTCATGGCGTCGAACCCGGTGGCGAACACGATCGCATCGAGCTCGTACTCGTCGGTCGTGGTGCGGACACCCGTCGGCGTGATCTCGACGATGGGCGTCGCCCGGACATCCACGAGCGACACGTCGTCGCGGTTGTAGGTGGCGTAGTAGTCGCTGTCGAGGCAGGGCCGCTTGGTCCCGAACGGGTGCTTGCGAGGGCTCAGCCGCTCGGCGACCTCGGGGTCATCGACGATCTCGTGGATGCGGGCGCGCACGAACTCGGCCGCGGTCTCGTTGGCGTCCCGGTCGACGAGCAGGTCGTTGAACGCGGCCACCATGCCGTACAGGGTCCCGGTTGCCCATGCCCGCTCGTACGTCGCCTGCCGGGCATCGGCGTCGAGCTCGAGCGCGGAGTGCTCGGGCATCGGCACCACGACACCGGCGCGTGACTCGCGCATTCGCTGACGGTGCTCGCGGTAGACGGCCTTGCGCGCCTCGACCGACTCGGGGTCGAGCGGGAAGTTCTTGGCCGGCATCGAGAAGTTCGGTGTGCGCTGGAACACCGTGAGGTGCGCGGCCTGCTGGGCGATGACCGGGATCGATTGGATGCCCGACGAGCCGGTGCCGATGACCCCGACGCGCTGGCCGGCGAAGTCGAACCCCTCGTGGGGCCACCGACCGGTGTGGAAGGTCTCGCCCCTGAAGGTGTCGATCCCGTCGATCTCGGGTTGCTTCGCCGCCGACAGACAGCCGGTGGCCATGATCACGAACTGGGCCGACACCCGATTGCCACGGTCGGTGTCGATGTGCCACCGCTGCGCCGCCTCGTCCCACGTCGCCGCCGTGACCCGGGTCTCGAACTGGATGTCGCGGCGCAGGTCGAACCGGTCGGCTACGTGGTCGACGTAGCGCAGGATCTCGGGCTGGGTGGCGTAGCGCTCCGTCCAGGTCCACTCCTGCTCGACCTCGGGTGAGAACGAGTAGCAGTAGTCCATCGACTCGACGTCGCAGCGCGCCCCGGGATAGCGGTTCCACCACCACGTCCCGCCGACATCGCCGGCCGCTTCGAAGCCCTGGAGGGTCAGATCGAGTTGGCGCAGGCGGTGGTGGGCGTAGAGCCCGGCGAGGCCGGCGCCGACGACGACGGCGTCGACCTCGCGGCGGGGTGCGGTCACGGGTGTGAGTTTGTCACCCTTCAGCCTCAGAGATTGCGGCGCCGTTCGATCTCCTCGTCGGCGGGCTGCTCGAACGCGAACTCCCCCTGCTCGACGTCGCCCGCCCCCTCATAGGTCGCGATCACGACCCCGGTGCCGGACGCCTTGCTGTCGACGAGCTTCCGTCCGGAAGGGATCGTTCCGTCGTCGAAGAGGCGCTTCCCGTTCCCGAGGAGCACGGGAAAGATCATCAGCTGGTACTCGTCGATCAGGTCGTGCTCGATGAGGGTCTGGAGCAAGTTCGCGCTCCCGTGCACCTGGATCTCGGGCCCGGAGTCGCTCTTGAGCGTGGCGACCGCGTCGGCGACGTCGCCCTCGAGGAGGTGGGAGTTGTCCACTCGACCTTGTCGAGCATCCGGGACGCCACGTACTTGGTCGCGCTGTTCAGCGCCTCGGCCGCGGGATCCTCGACGTCGCTGGCGGTGCCACCCCGGCTCTCGCGCTCGGTGTCGCTGACGAGTGCCGTACCGGGCGCAGCAACTGCGCGAGTGGGGTGGCACGAGGCCGTGCCAGATTCGGCGCCCGCGTTCTCACCGCCAACGCGAGGCGCGCACCGAACGACGCGACAGAATAACGATCACTGCATCAGGGATGAGCCGCCGTTCGCAGCGGCATCGTGGCTCAGGTCATCGTTGGGAGTAATCGTCACGACCGACCCCCGGGTACCGGAGTACACCGTTCGTCAGCCCGTGAAGTTCGGTTCGCCGGCAACCCGCGGCGCCGGGGGCGCGGGCGGCGCGCTGTCCCTTCCCGGATCGTGGCCCGGGGCCGGATCGTGGCCCAGGGCCGGATCGTGGGCCAGGTCCGGATTGTGGCCCGGGCCAGGTTGGTGGGCGTGGTCCACGTCGCAGATCAGCCCGCTCACGCCGATCTCCCCGAAGCGGTGCCCACACTCGTTGTCGACGATCCAGACATGCATCATCGGGGGCTTGTCGAACGGGTGCCCGCTGAAGCACTCGCCGTTGCTGCCGGCGAGCCCGGTGAAGTGGCCGTCGTCGTCGATGCAAACGTCGGCATGGTTGTGCCAGCCCGGCAGCCAGGCCATTTCCTCGGGGAGGTTGGACATGTCATGGTGGCTGTCGGCGAGGAACATCGCGGCTTCGAGGACATACCCGCCATCGAACGTGTTGCGAAACACCAGGGACTCCGGGAACTCGGGGTCAATGAGGTGCCCGTCATCGATCCAGCCCCAGTTGATCCAGTGGTCATACCCGCCAGGAGCGGTGACGCCCAGGTTCTCGAACCCCAGCGCTTGGATCGTGGGAATGTCGCCGAACGCCGGAAGCGCTGCCTCGGTCCGCTCGACCAGGTCTTCGGCGTACGTGATCTGCTCGTGCGTCCAGTCGCCAGGGGGCAAGATCCCGGGCGGATGATGCTCCTGCCCGACGGCGGGCGACGCCAGCACCAGCGACAGCGCGAACACCGCCGCCAACCCGATCCTCGATCCGCGCCCCGGCCTGCCCAGTGCCCCCATGCTCGCCTTCCTCGGGCCGTTCACCGCGGCTGCGACCGTACTCGGGTCGAGCACGCCGCGCCCGGCAACCGCTCATGGCAGCCTGACGGACTTCGGTCAAGGGCGTCGTTGTCCACGCGTTCTCGGCCCAGGCCTACGTGGGCGAGCTGGCGGCGGCGCGCGACGCCGACGTCCAGATCCGGCCAGTGTCCGCTCCTTCGGGCGTTGTGTGCGCCCATTGGCCTGAGCGATTTGACGGTCTGACCGTCCCGGTGGTCTGCCGTCAGGCAATCGGAAGTGGTGACGCCGGCTCGTCGCTTGCTGTCGTTGCTATGCGCTGCTGCCGTTTTCCTCGTTGATGCCTGCAACACGGTGGCGCCGGAATGTCCGCGACCTGCGAGGACGACGGTCCCGTGGTCGCGCTGAGGTCGTTGCAGATGGTTTCGCGGGTCAACTTCCACGTACCGTCGATCAGGACGGCCTGGCCGACGCGGTCGGCGAATGACGTCGGGGTTGCCACGCCGTGATGCGCGGGAGTATGCGGCGCTGGTCGGCATCACCGGTTCGGGGCTATCTCACGGTCATCGACCGTGGCTGGCGTCCCCGAGAGGCGGTGCCAGGCGACGGCGGAACCTACCGCGCCGCCGATGAGGCCGAGCGAGGCGCCGCCGATCAGGGACGGTTGGAGGTCGCTCCGGTTCGCCGGCTGTCGACCCTCGGTGAGTGCGTCGGAGGTCGATGGAGGCGACGTTTCTGGAGGCGACGTTTCTGGAGGCGACGTTTCGGGAGGCGACGTTTCGGGAGGCGACGTCTCGGGAGGCGACGTCTCGGGAGGCGCATTCTCGGCCGGCGGAGAGATCGGGTCGACGATCAGGAGTCCGAACGTCACGTCGCCGAAGGTCGTCGTGCACGGCGAATTGCAGTGCATCACCGTGTACTGACCGGCCGGGAGGTCGGGCACGGTGAACTCGATCGTCGCGTGGTGCGGCCCGTACTTCACGCCGCCCGCGTCGTAGGGCTCGAGGTCGACCACCACCTCGGCGACGCGCACCGCACCGCTGGGTATGGGCGGCCATGGCAGGTTGGGTGTGCCTGGCTCGGACGGGGCGAGGTACACGAAGTAGGGCCCGTCCTCGGGCGTGCCCAGCGCCGGTGAATGCTCCCAGGCCACGGCGGCCCACGCGAACGCGCGCTCGCCCGGTCGGTACCGCTCGGCGTCGAACTTCCACACGGAACCACCGGCCTGGGCGGGTCGGTCCCACAGACCGACGGCCAGCACGACGAGCGCGATCGCCCAAAGGCAGCGGGCGCCGAAAGCCTTCATACTCGTACGACGCATCCCGGCCGTGCCAGGTTGACAAGTTCTCCGCTCATCGGGCGATCGGGGTCGTTGGGGCGCGGGGAGGCGGGTGCTCTATCGGCGTCGTCACGCGGGACGCCCTCGCACGCGGGCCGCACGTTTGGATCGGATGCTTCTTCGGTGAGCTCGTATCTCCTTGTCGAACGATTCCTTGGCGGTCACGGTCGTGTAGCCGAGGAGCGCCCAGACGACGTCGTCGGTCAGGCACGACAGGATCTGGGTGTGGTCGACGCGCCGAAAGCCGTCGATGTACCTCTCGACGACCTCCTTGCGCACCGACATGGGCCTACGGTACCGAGGCGTCCTACGCCGGCCCGGTCGACGAGATCTCGTACCTCGTCACGTCGGCTCGCACGATGTCGGCCGTGAGGTGGGGCCCGGGCCCTTCGCCCCGGAACGCCTCGACGGCGGCGTCGGTCTCCCACCGCTCGTAGACGTTGACGCGATCGGGATTGACCGGATCCGCCGCCACCACGAAGTCGAGGCATCCCGGGGCGCTGCGAGCGGCGACCACTGCCTCGAGCGAAGCGGCGACGAAGGCGTCCCGGCGGGACGGCGTCACGGAGATGCTCCCGGACACGATGATCATCGGTTCGCTCCTCACCCTGCTCGATCGACTGTTGCCGCTCTACCGACGCCGAGGAGCACCGAACCTCATCGGAGAACGACCAAAGCGTCGGCGGGTCGCGTGGAGGGAAGGGGTTGACCCTCAGCCGGCCGCGGGTGTGTACGTCAGGTGCACCACGCCGGTCTTGAACGTCTCGTTCTTGACGAGCTCCAGCGGGTGCGTGGGCGTGCCCTCGAAGAGTCGCTGGCCGTGGCCGACCGCGATCGGATGGACGAGGAGATGGAGCTCGTCGAGCAGGCCATTGCCGAGCAACCACCGCACGAGGGTGGCGCTCCCCGACATGGCGATGTCGCCGTCGGTCCGCTCCTTGATCTCCCGCAGCCGGTCGGCGACGTCGCCGGACACGACGGTGGTGTTGTTCCAGGTCGCCTGGTCGAGCGTGTTCGAGACGACGTACTTGGGCACGTTGTTGATGAACGAGCCGAAATCGTCCGCAGTTTCGGCGGGCTCGCCGGGCACGCCCGGTTCCGAGTCGTGCTTCGGCCAGTAGTCGGCCCATTCCTCGTACAGCACCCGCCCCATGAGGAAAGCCTCGGCTGTCGAGGTTCCCTCGTCGACGGCGGCGCCCATCTCGTCGTTGAAGTAGGGGAAGTGCCACTGGTCCGGGGCCTCGACGACGCCGTCGAGCGAGATGAAGAAGTTGGACACGATCTTGCCCATGGTGTGCTCCTTGTGAGATGCCGCCTCTAGGAGTGAGACGGAGGCCGGGCTCCGAACTCATCGGTGATTTAGCATGCGTATCCATGCCGGAAGTCGTCGAGGTCGCCGTCGTCGGTGCCGGCCAAGCGGGACTCTCCCTGAGCCACGAGCTCTCGCACGCCGGGGTCGAGCACCTCGTACTCGAGCGGGGCCGGGTGGGCGAGACCTGGCGGGGACGCTGGGACAGCTTCTGCCTGGTCATACCGAACTGGACCCTTCAGCTCCCCGGCGGCCATTACGCCGGGGGTGACCCGGACGGGTTCATGCCCCGAGACGACATCGTGCGCCATCTCGCCGACTACGCCCATGGCTTCCAGGCGCCGGTACGCGAAGGTGTCGAGGTGCCCGCGCTGGGCCCGAGTGACGATGGCGGCTTTCTCCTGTCCACCTCTTCCGGCGACATTCGTGCCCGGCGAGTGGTTCTCGCATCAGGTGCGTACCAGAAGCCGCATCGGCCGCCCGGGGCCGATCAGCTCCCGGCATCGCTCCACGTCATCGACGCCGAGAACTACACCAACGAAGGGGCGTTGCCACCAGGGAAGGTGCTGGTGATCGGCAGCGGGCAGACGGGCTGCCAGCTGGCCGAGGACCTCTCCCCGGCCGGACGAGACGTCTACCTCGCCTGTGGACGCGCGCCCTGGTTTCCCCGAAGGCTCGGAGATCGGGACACGGTTGCGTGGATCACGGAAACGCCATTCCTGGAGACAACCCTGACGAATCTCCCCAGCCCGCTCGCCCGGCTGGGCGCCAACCCGCAGGCGAGCGGGCGGAACGGAGGTCACGACCTCCACTACCGAACGCTGCAGGCTTCGGGCGTGAACCTGCTCGGGCACTTCATCGGCGCCGAAGACGGCGTGGCTCACTTCGCGCCCGACCTCACCGAGTCCGTGGCCTTTGGCGACGCCCGCTACGCCGACCTCTGCGGACTCATCCGGACCAGCTGTGACGCGCGAGGGGTGCCGGTGCCGGAGATGCCAACCCCGCCGCCGTTCGAAGCCAGCCCCGCCGAGCGGCTCGAGCTCGACGACTTGGGCGCCGTCATCTTCACCTCCGGCTTCCGGCCGGACTACACGAGCTGGGTCGACTTCCCAGCCGCCTTCGACGATCTGGGCTTCCCGATCCAGCAGGACGGCTCCAGCACGGTCGTCCCCGGCCTGCACTTCATGGGCGTGCACTTCCAGCGCAAGCGCAAATCCGCGACTTTCCTCGGCGTAGCCGAGGATGCGGCTGTCCTCGCCGAAACGATCGTGGCCCGGAACCGCTCGGCCTAGGACAAGCCGTTCGACCGCACTTACGCGCGATCGAGTACCTCGGCCGCGGCGCGTTCGCCCGACCGGACGGCGCCATCGATTGCCCCGTGCGACGTCGTGGAGGTCTCCGTTCTGGCCCAATG
>JACDBD010000354.1 GCA_013695115.1 Actinomycetota bacterium
GCGAGATCATCCGGAACGCCCAGCCGGCGCATCGGAAGCCGGGCCGCGATCGCTTCCTCGCCGTGCTCGTAGAGGGCCCGGGCGAAGTGGGTCTTGACCAGACCGGGCGCGAGCGCGTTCGCCCGAACTCCGGGTGCGAGCTCGAGCGCGAGTTGGCGAGTGAGCTGCTGGAGACCAGCCTTGGACGCGTTGTACATGCCGAGGCCGAGCGAGGGCCGGATGCCGCCGACCGAGATCACGTTGATGATGACGCCGCCGTGCTCCTGCATCCAGGCTCGCCACGCCGCCTGGGCGAGGAACAGCGGCCCCTCCAAGTTCACCTCGAGCACCTTGTGGACGGCTCGCGTCTCGGTCTCGATGACCGGCCCGAACGTCGGGTTCGTGCCCGCGTTGTTGACGAGCACGTCGACCCCGCCGAGTGCGCTGACACAGTGCGCGACACCCGCCTGGATGGCCTCGGGGTCCCCGGTCGACCCCGCGAACGTCGCCACGGTCCCGCCCTGGGCCGTGAGGGCTGTTTCCGTCTCGGAGAGCTCGTCGGGCTTGCGGGCCATCACGCACACCGCCGCGCCCGCGGCCACGTAGGCCTCGGCGATCGCCCGCCCGATGCCGCGGGTTCCCCCCGTGACCAGCGCGGCCTTCCCGTCGAGCCGGAACGCCTTGCCGGGATCAAAACTCACAGGTACAGGCCCGTCTGACCCTCGGCCCGGCTCGACGCGACCGCGTGCACGTCGCGCTCGCGCAGGATCAGGTATTCGTCGCCCCTGATCTCCACCTCGTAGCCGGCGTCGGGCGCGAACAGCACGAGGTCGCCTTCTTCGACGTTGCGCACGGTGGGCCCGACCGCGACGACCTCCGCCCAGCCGAGGCGACGGTCGACGTTGGCCGTCGCCGGGATCACGATCCCGGCGCGCGACTTGCGCTCCCCCAGCTCCGAGGATGGCAGCGCCAGCAGGCGGTCCGCAGTCATACGGATGGCGTGCTTCGTGTCCTCGTCGCCGGCAGGCACGACCGAGAGGCTACCGGTCGAAGGCCTGCAGGTACCGGCCGCGCGCGCCACGACCGGCTTCGCGACACCGATCCCCCCTCGGCTACATTCGGCACACCGTGCCGATCTCACCCGCCCTCCCGGCATCCGCAGGTCGGCGCGCCGCGACCACCGCCCGCGCCTACTTCCTCCTCACCAAGCCGCGCGTCATCGAGCTCCTGCTCGTCACGACGGTCCCGGCGATGGTCCTCGCCGCCGGCAAGCTGCCGTCGCTCTGGCTCATCCTGGCGGTCCTGCTCGGCGGGGCGTTCGCGGCTGGTGGCGCCAACACGATCAACTGCTGGATCGAGCGCGACCGCGACCAGATGATGCGGCGGACGCACGCCCGCCCGTTGCCGTCGGGTGCCATCAAGCCCCGCGACGCTCTGGTCTTCGGGCTCGTCCTCGAGGCCGCGGCCTTCGTTTGGCTCTGGGCGACGGTCAACCCGCTGGCCGCCGCGCTGGCGGTGAGCGCGATGTTGTTCTACGTGTTTGTCTACACGATCTGGCTCAAGCCCCGGAGCCCGCAGAACATCGTCATCGGGGGCGCCGCCGGCGCGGTGCCGGTGCTCGTGGGGTGGGCAGCCGTGACCGGACGGCTCGATGCACCTGCGTGGGTGCTGTTCGCGATCGTCTTCTGCTGGACCCCGCCGCACTTCTGGGCGCTCGCACTCCGCTACCGGGACGACTACGCCGCCGCCGGGATCCCGATGCTGCCGGTGGCGCGAGGAGTGGCCGTCGCCGCCCGCCACATCGCCGTGTACGCCGTGATCGTGGTCGCGGTGACCCTGAGCCTGTTGTGGTTCCGCGAAATGGGCCCGGTGTACGTCGTCACCGCGCTGGTTCTCGGCACCGCCTTCATCGCCCGGGCGGTGCACCTCGTGCGCGAGACCACGCCGGCGCGGGCGATCCAGCTCTTCGCGTTCTCCAACACCTACCTGGCCTTGCTCTTCGCCGCCATTGCCCTCGACACCCTCCTCCGCGCTCCCTGAACCACGCTGGCGCCGGTCTCGGTGGAAGGCCTTCGCC
>JACDBD010000391.1 GCA_013695115.1 Actinomycetota bacterium
AGCGGCGCGAGGCGCGCATTCCCAACTACAAAGACGGCACCGACGCGTTCCTCCAGCCCGACGTGGAGTTCCCCGTCTCGTGGTCGCAGAACGCGACCAACATCGTGGCCCAGAAGTACTTCCGCGGGGGCCTGAGCACACCCGAGCGGGAGACATCACTCCGCCAGATGATCGACCGCGTCGCCGACACGATCACCCGGTGGGGCGAGCGCGACGGTTATTTTGTCGACGACCTCGAGGCCGACGCGTTCCGTGACGAACTCAAGTACATCCTCCTCCACCAGCGCGCGTCGTTTAACTCGCCGGTCTGGTTCAACATCGGAGCGGCGGGCGCAAAGCAGCAAGCCTCCGCGTGTTTCATCCTCGAGGTCAACGACACGATGGACGGGATCCTCAACTGGTACCGGGAAGAGGGGATCATCTTCAAGGGCGGCTCGGGGTCGGGTATCAACCTGTCGACGTTGCGCTCCTCGCTCGAATCGCTCAAGGGTGGGGGTACTGCCAGTGGTCCAGTGAGCTTCATGCGGGGCGCGGACGCGTCGGCGGGGACGATCAAGTCCGGGGGTACCACTCGTCGCGCAGCCAAGATGGTCATCCTCAACGCCGACCACCCCGATCTCGAGGAGTTCATATGGTGCAAGGCGCGTGAGGAGCGCAAGGCCCGCGCCCTCAGCGAGGCCGGGTTCGACATGGACCTCGACGGGCGGGACTACCACTCCATCCAGTACCAGAACGCCAACAACTCGGTGCGGGTGACCGACGAATTCATGGAGGCGGTGCTCGAGGACCGTGACTGGCACCTCCGGTCAGTCACGACCGGCGAGACGATCCGCACGGTCAAGGCCCGTGAGCTCATGCGCCAAATCTCCGAGGCGACCTGGGAGTGCGCCGACCCGGGCATGCAGTTCGACACGACCATCAACCGCTGGCACACCGCCGCCAACACCGGCCGGATCAACGCCTCGAATCCATGCTGCTTCGTGGGCGAGACGCTCGTCGACACCTCAGCCGGTCTGACTCGCTTCGAGCTTCTGCACAAGATGGTCGAGGCGGGCGAGCCCCTCCCGCAGGCCCGTTCGTTCGATGCGACTTCGGGTCGCTTTGTCTCGCGGCAGATCCGCCATGTCTGGATCGCCGGCCACGCCGATCGGCTCGTGAACGTTCAGACAGAAGGCGGGTTGGATCTGCGATGCACGCCCGAGCACCGGTTCCTTTCCCTCGGACGCGGCTATGTCGAGGCCCAGGGCTTGGTGGGTGGCGAGATCCTCGTCGCGATCGACGATGACGGCTGCCCCACGATGGACCGAGTGAGCGCAGTGGTTCCGCTCCACCTCGAAGACGCCGTTCCTGTCTACGACCTCGAAGTCGACGAGACCCATAACTTCGCTGTGAGCAGTCAGAGCAGCGCTGTCGATCACTCAGCTATCGCGCATAACTCGGAATACATGCACCTGGACAACTCGGCCTGCAACCTCGCCAGCATCAACCTGCTGACCTTCCTCGGCGACGACGATGCGTTCGACGTCGAGGGCTACAAGCACGCGGTCGAGGTCATGTTCACCGCCCAGGAGATCCTGGTCGGCAACGCCGACTATCCGACGGAGAAGATCGCCGAGAACAGCCGGGCCTTCCGCCAGCTCGGCCTCGGCTACGCCAACCTCGGCGCGCTACTCATGGCGATCGGCATCCCCTACGACTCACCCGGGGGTCGGGCGTGGGCGGGCGCGCTCACCGCGCTCATGACCGGTCACGCCTACGCGACCAGCGCCCGCACCGCCGGCCGCATGGGCCCGTTCGCCGGTTACGCAGCCAACGAAGAGCCGATGCTCAACGTGCTGCGGATGCACCGGGCGGAGGCGGCCAAGATCGACGAGGAGCTGGTGCCCCCCGACGTGCTCAGCGCCGCCCAGCTTTCGTGGGACGAGGCGGTGGAGGTCGCCGAGGTCAACGGCGTACGCAACTCGCAGGCGACCGTGCTCGCTCCCACCGGATGCCTTGTCGGCGGCACGCTCGTGCCAACCGAGCGTGGTCTCGTGCGGCTGGGATCGCTCGGAGACCCGGTCGGTGCTCAGCGGCAGGAGCTGGGTATCGACGTGCAGACCGACGATGGCCCTCGTTCGGCAAGCCAGTTCTACGTCAACGGGATGGAGCCGGTCGTGAACGTCGTCACCAAGCGCGGTTACCGGCTGCGCGGGACGACGAAGCACCGGGTCAAGGTCGTTGACGAGACCGGGGAGTGGGTCTGGCGTCACCTTGCTGACGTGAGGGAGGGCGATCGCGTCCCGCTCGCGCTCGACCAGCTCGTCGGCGAGCCCCAAGAGGTACGGCTCCCGCCGCTGGCGGAGGCGTATTGGACGGGTGAGCACCACGCCGAGGCGCCGCGGCGGATGACCCCGGAGCTGGCCGAGCTCCTCGGCTACTTCATGGGGGACGGATCACTCCACGCCCGCGGCATCCGGCTCTGCGTAACTGCCGGCGACTTTGAAGTCATCGAGCGGCTGGAGCGACTCGGGAAGGAGTGCTTCGGTCTCGCGACTCATGTCACACCGCAAACCGGTTACTCCGAGGTGCGGCTCGACTCGGTACGGCTCGTGGAGTGGTGGGAGGCGTGCGGTTTCGCCAAGCGCCAGCCCTCAGTCGGTCATTCGGGCAAGGGGTGGCTGCCCCACGTGCCCGCCGCGGTCCTGTACAGCAACGACCGGACGATCTACGCGGCCTTCTTGCGCGGCCTCTATGAGGCCGACGGCACGGTTACGTCCGGCATTCCGCATTGGTCCACCTCGTCACTCGAGTTCTCGCACGACGTGCAGGCGCTGCTGCTCGCGCTCGGCTACCCGACGACCCGCAAGATGGACCGTTCGGGTTGGGGGGACGCCCCGCTCGCCGTTCTGCGGCTCCTGAACACCTCGTATCACTCGCGCTGGCTCGACGAGATCGGGTTCCTCAGCGAGCGCAAGCAGGCCAAGGTCCTCCGGAGCGAGAACCGGCAGGCGGGACGCCAGGACCACATTCCGGTGACGCGAGCGATCGTCGACCGGCTCGCGCCCCAGAACGACCGGCTGAGGAAGGTTCTCCTCATGGAGGTTGCCCGCGGGCGAGTCTCGCGGCGAGTGGCCACCGAGTTGCTCGAGCGCAAGCACGACGCCGAACTGGCCCGGCTGCTCGGGTTCTTCTACGACACGGTCGTGTCGGCTGAGCTGGGCGACGAGGAGCTGACCTACGACCTGTCAGTGCCCGACAACGTCACGTACGTCGCCAACGGCTTCGTCAGCCACAACACCATCGGCCTCATGATGGATTGCGACACCACCGGCATCGAGCCCGATCTCGCGCTGACGAAGGCGAAGAAGCTCGTCGGCGGGGGCACGATGCTCATCGTCAACCAGACGGTGCCGCGGGCGCTGCGCCGGCTCGGTTACTCCGACGAGCAGGTCGACGCCATCATCAAGCACATCGACGAGCACAAGACGATCATCGGGGCGCCTGGCTTCAACCCCGAGCACCTGCCGGTGTTCGCGTGCTCGATGGGTGACAACACCATCCACTACATGGGCCACGTCACGATGCTTGGGGCGGTACAGCCGTTCATCTCGGGCTCGGTGAGCAAGACGTGCAATGTTCCCGAGGAGACGACCGTCGAAGAGCTCGAGAAGCTCCACATCGACGCGTGGCGACTCGGCCTCAAGTCGATCGCGATCTACCGCGACAACTGCAAGGTGGCCCAGCCGCTCGCGACCCAGAAGAAGGCGAGCGAAGCGGTTCCCGCCTCCGACCCGCTGAGCCAGCAGGTCGAGCGGATCGTCGAGACCGTCATCGTGCAGGAGCCGGTCCGCCAGAAGCTGCCCCG
>JACDBD010000428.1 GCA_013695115.1 Actinomycetota bacterium
CTCTTCAACGCGCTGGTCGAGTGGCGCCGCAATCTCGCCCGGGCCTCGGGCGTTCCCGCGTTCGTGATCTTCCACGATTCGACCCTGGCGGCGGTCGCCGGCAAGCGGCCCCGCAGCCGCAAGGAGCTGCTCACCGTTCCCGGGATCGGGAAGGTCAAGGCCGAGCGTCACGGCGAAGCCTTGTTGGAGCTCATCGGCCGCCACGCGACCACCCATTGACCGGGAACCCCTGCCCGGGCACGATGCCCCGACACGGCTCGAGAAGGAGAGGCCTATGACCACCCTCCCCCTCTTCCCCACCGACGACGGGTGGCCCTACCCCGACGCTGCCACCGTCGCGCTCGACGGGACCGAGCCGATCGCCGACGACGAGATCGACCTCGACGCGCTCGAGCTGCGCGCCGACCGCCACGCCTTCGACGCGCTCAGCCCGGTCGAGTACGACGTGCTCTCCCGCCGCTTCGGGCTCCACGGCCCGCCCGAGTCGATGAAGCAGCTCGCGCACGGCCTCGGCTGCTCCCACGCCGACGCCCGCGAGATCCTGGGCCGCGCCATCGACAAGATGCGCACCCGCCTGACGGACGCCTCTTAGCACGCTCCCCACAGGCCGAGCCCTTCCCGCTTCGCCTCCAGCTCAGCCTTGAGCATCGTGCGGGCATGGGCGTGGTTCGGCTCGATCACGAGCAGCTCGGCGTAGCCGAGCCGGAGGAGCTCGTCGTTGAAGCGCTCCCCGCCGATGGTGACGTACGCGAGTCGCCGGTCGTACTGATCGCGCGCCTCCACGTCGCCTTCGAGCCGGACGGATCGGCCGGTCAGTCGCCGCGCGGTGTAGGCAGCGGCTTCGGGACCGAAGCACTCGACCGGTTCGGTCGGATGGTGGGTCTCGGGCGTGTCGACGCCGAGCAGGCGCACGATGTCGCGATCGCCGGAAGTGTCGACGACCTCGATGGTGTCGCCGTCGGTGACCGCGATGACGGTGTGCTGGGCGGTAGCCGTGCGCCGTTGGTCTCCCAGCCACCACCCCCCGAGCGAGGCGGCGGCGAGGATCGCCACGACCACGGCCCGGGGACGGGCCATACGCGCACGTTAGCGACGGCGAGCCCGTCGGACCAGGGGCTTGCCGGCGCGGGCGGGTTACTTCGGGGATGCGTCCGCGCCCGGCTTGGGCGCGTGGGACGGCACGGCGCTACCGCCAGCCCGTCGATCGTCGACCCTGCCGACCAATTCGGTCGATAGGGTCACGCCGATGTCACGGCGTGTCCGTCGTCTGGGGATCCTCGTCCTCGTCCTCCTCGTTGTCGGAACGATCGCGCTCGTCCTCACCGGCCGCCCCCGCCTCGAGGACGACCGCACCCGCGTCGACGAGCGCTGGACTCCCCTCCGCGTGCCGCTGGGTATGCGCTACGACCAGCTGGCGGTCGTCCTGGCCGAACTTGAAGCGGCGGGCGCGGACGACCGTGACGTGAGCCGCGACCTCGACCGTGAGCTCTCCCGCTGGGACGACCTTCGCCGCTCGCCGGGTGACGACGTCGACGCCGAGGCCGAGGCGGCATCGTCGAACCGGCTCGAGGCGCTGGCGGCGCGCGCCGCGTCGACTGTTATGAATTCGGCTCGGCTGAGCACGGTTCCGGCGCTGGTCGACGCGGTGACCGTACTCGGGCAGATCGTTCTTCCCGCCGACGCGGTGGGCGCCTACAACAACGCCGCGGCGCGCTACCAGAAGACGCGCGAGTCCTTGCGGTACGCCTTCGTCGCCCGGGCCCTGGGCTACGACACCAGGCCCGCGATCGTCGTGCCAACGGAGCCGCCGCCCGCCTAGCGGGGCGCGCCCAACAACCCTTCGTTGGCGCGTTCGATCCGGGCGATCTCGTCGACGGGCGCGACCCTCCAGAAGCAGCGCAGGGTGGCATCCCAGTCGGCGAGCATGTCACCGGCGAGCGCCGACCCGGTGAGCTCCCGGTGCCACTCGACGAGGAAGAGCAACTCGGCCGCCTGGGCGTCGTCGCCGACCCTGGTCGCCTCCACGAGCTGCGGGTTGAGGCGCGACGCGAGCATGCCGTCGGGGTCGTACACGTACGCCTGTCCGCCGGTCATGCCCGCCCCGAGGTTGTAGCCGAACGGGCCGAGGATCACGCACGTACCGCCGGTCATGTACTCGCAGGCGTGGTCGCCGGCGCCCTCGACGACCGCGGTGGCGCCGCTGTTGCGCACGGCGAAGCGCTCCCCCACCGTGCCGGCGAGGAACACCTCGCCCGCGGTCGCGCCGTACAGGACCGTGTTGCCGGCGAGAACGGGGTCGCCGGCGTCACCCGCGGGCGGAAGCACGACGATGCGGCCACCGCCCTGACCCTTGCCGAGGTAGTCGTTGGCCTCGCCGACGAGCTCGAGCGTCACGCCCTCGGCGAGGAACGCCCCGAAGCTCTGGCCGGCGGCGCCGGTGAAGCGGGCCGTCACCGACCCCGGCGGGAGACCGTCACCCCACTCGAGCCCGATGGCGCCGCCGAGCGAAGCCCCGACCGTGCGGTCGGCGTTGGTGATCTCGTACTCGAGCACCGTCTCACCACCCTCCCAGAGCGCGGCGAAGCCGTCGGCGAGCAGCCGCTCGTCGAGCTCGGAGCGCGGCCGCTGGATCGGCACGTGGGTCACGAAGTGGCGGACGGCCTCGGCGTCGGCCGGCGGCACGAGCAACGGCGCGAGATCGATCGTGTCGGCACGGGCGTCGCCGCTGGTGCGCTGGCGCAGGAGCTCCACCCGCCCGATCGCCTCGTCGAGCGACCGCAGACCCAACGACGCCAACAGCTGACGTACGTCCTCCGCCACGAACAGCAGGTACTGGGCGACGCCCTCGGGCGTCCCGCTGAACTTCGCCCGCAGGTTCGGCCGCTGCGTCGCGACGCCGGTCGGACAGGTGTCGCGATGACAGGCTCGCACCATGATGCAGCCCTCGGCGATCATCGCCGCGGTCCCGAACGAGTACTCGTCGGCGCCGAGCAGCGCGGCGACGAGCACGTCGCGTCCGGTCCGGAAGCCGCCGTCGACCCGCACCCGCACCCGGTCACGCAGCTCGTTCTCGATCAGCGCCTGCTGCGTGTCGGCGATCCCGAGCTCCCAGGGCATGCCCGCGTGCTTGATCGACGAGAGCGGCGACGCGCCCGTGCCACCGTTGTTGCCCGAGACCTGCACCACCTCGGCCAGGGCCTTCACGACCCCAGCGGCGATCGTGCCGACGTTCTCCTCGGCAACGAGCTTCACCGACACCTCGACCTGCGGGTTGACCTGCTTCAGGTCGAAGATGAGCTGGGCGAGGTCCTCGATCGAGTAGATGTCGTGGTGGGGCGGCGGCGAGATGAGGCCGACGCCCGGCTGGGTGTGCCGAAGCCGGGCGATCTCGTTGCTCACCTTGTGCCCGGGGAGCTGTCCGCCCTCGCCCGGCTTCGAGCCCTGCGCCATCTTGATGTTCAGCTCGTCGGCGAAGGCGCAGTACTCGGGCGTGACCCCGAACCGGCCCGACGCGATCTGCTTGATGCGCGAGTTGCGGTCGCGCGCCATGCCCCGCGTGCGGAACCGGTACGGGTCCTCGCCGCCCTCGCCGCAGTTGCTGCGCCCGCCGATCATGTTCATCGCCATCGCCAGCGTCTCGTGCGCCTCCTTCCCCAGCGCGCCGTGCGACATCGCGCCGGTCGAGAAGCGACGCGTGATCTCGTAGGGCCCCTCGATCTCCTCGAGTGGGACCGGCTCCCGGTCGACGATCTCGAGCAGGTCGCGCAGCTCGGTCACCGGGCGCGATTCGACCAGGTCGCGGAACTTGTCGTAGAGCTCGCTCCGGCCCTCGCCCACAGCCCGCTGGAGCAGGTGGGCCGCCCGCAGCTCGACCGGGTCGGGGGTGGGGAGCGGAGCGTCGGCATCGCCGTTGCCCGCGCCGTTGCCATTGCCGTCACCGACCCCGGGGAGGATCAGCACCTTGCCTTGGTCCTCGGGTGGCGCGGGCTCGAGCCCGTCGAGCTCGCCGTTGGCGCCGGCGCCATCGCCGGACTCGGCCTTGGCGGCAGCGGCGCGCCGGCGGCGGGGCTTGGCCCCACCGTCACCGTCCCCGTCGTCGTCAGCGTCCTCCGCGGTGACGACGCCCGACGCGGCTTGGAGCGCGTCGACCACGTCGGGGTTGTTGGCGTGGTACTCGCCCCCGCGCTTGCGGAACCGGATCCAGCCGGGCTCGTCCAGCTTCGCCTCCTCGTCGGCGTACCCCTGGGCGTGGCGGGCCAGCGCGTCCGCCCCCAGCACCGCGAACCCGACGCCGCCCACGGTCGACGCGGTGTCGCGCAGGCACATGGCCACGACTTCGGGCGCCAGCCCGAGTGCCTCCGAGACCTGCGCGGCGCGGTAGCCGTCGACGGTCGAGATGCCCATCTTCGAGAAGATCTTGAGCACGCCGTCCTCGAGCGCGGCTTGGAGCTGGTTCTGCGCATGCGACGCGTGGAGCTCGCCCAGCTGACCGTCGTCGGCCAGGGCCGCCACCGTCTGGAGCGCGAGGCGGGGGCAGACCGCGTCGGCGCCGTAGCCGAGCAGGCAGGCGAGGGCGTGCACGTCGCGGGCGTCGCCGGCGTCGACGACGATCGACGCGTCCTGGCGCACCTGTTCCGCGATCAGGCGGTGGTGCACCGCGCCGACGGCGAGCAGGGAGGGGATCGGCGCCCGTTCCGCACTCACGTCCGCGTCGGACAGGACGAGGATCCCGACACCCCCCCGGACCAGCTCGAGCGCCGCCACCGTCAGCGCCTCGAGGGCGCGCGCGAGGCCCTCGGGCCCCTCGTCGACGGCCAACGTGGCGTCGAGCCGCGCCGCCCGGAACGGCGAGCGCGCCGGATCGAGCAACTCCTCGAGCGCCGACGGGTAGAGGAAGAAGGTCGGCAGCTCGAGCAGACGCGCCGCGTCCGCGTCCTCGCGCAACAGCGGCTGGCGGGGCCCGAGGCAGGTACGCAGCGACATGACCAACCGCTCGCGCAGGTGGTCGATCGGCGGGTTGCTGACCTGGGCGAAGCGCTGCTTGAGGTAGTGGAAGAAGGGCCGCGGCCGGGTAGCGACCGCCGCGAACGGCACGTCGTCGCCCATGGAGAACGTCGGCTCCTTGGCGTCGGTGGCCATGGGCTTGAGCACCATCGCCACCTCCTCCCGCGTGAGCCCGAACGCGGCCTGGCGCCGCGGGAGCTCGTCGTCGTCGGGCATCAGCTCGACGGCCTTGCCGATCTTGAACGGGCGCAGCCCGTCGCGGGCCCACTGCGCGTAGGGCGCCAGCCGCGCGAGCCAGGACTTCACCGCGCCGTCGTACTGCACGCCGTCGTCGGGGTCGACGGAAAGCATGTCGCCGGGCCCGAGACGGCCCCGCTTGACGGTCCCCCGCCCGGTCACCGGCACCGCGCCGACCTCCGACGCGCACACGACCAACCCGTCCTCACACACCTGCCACCGGAGCGGCCGCAGCCCGTTGCGGTCGAGGGCGGCGCCGACCCGACGCCCGTCGGTGAAGACCAGACCGGCGGGCCCGTCCCACGGGTCGGTCAGGCAGGCGTGATAGCGGAAGAAGTCGCGCACACCCGGCGCGAGGTCGCGCTGCCCCTCCCACGCCTCGGGCACGAGCATCGCGACCGCGTGACGCACGTCGCGTCCGCCCCGTTGGAGCAGCTCGACGGTGGCGTCGAGCTTCCCGGAGTCGGAGTCGTCAGGATCGAACACAGGACGGAACATGTCCTCGGGTCCGAGCCCGACCTCCTCGGTACCGAGCCGGCCGCGCGCCACCATGCGGTGCTGGTTCCCCATCAGCGTGTTGATCTCGCCGTTGTGACAGAGGTTGCGGAACGGCTGGGCCCGCTCCCACGCCGGCGTGGTGTTGGTCGAGAACCGGCTGTGGAAGATCACGAACGGCGCGATGAAATCGGGCGCATCGAGGTCGGGATAGAAGCCGGCGAGCCGGTCGCTGATCACGAGCGCCTTGTAGTTGACCGTGGCGAACGACCAGCTCGCGAAGTAGTGGCGAACGTCCTCCTCGCGGCAGCGGGCCTCGGCCCGCCGCCGGGCGCGGTAGGCACGCCGCTCGGCGTCGCCGTCGTCGGCGCCCGCCGGGCGCAGGATGATCGCCTGCAGCAACGCGGGGAGATCGGCCTTGGCCTGGGCGCCGATGTGAGACTCGTCGATCGGGACCGAGCGCCAGCCCGCCAGCTCGATGCCTTCGGCCTCGCACGCCTCCGCGACCGCCGCCTGGGCGGTGCGCGCGGCGCCATCGTCGTGGAGGTCGAGGAAGGCGGGGACGACGCCGAGCCGTTCGGCGTCGAGCTCGCGGTCGAGCGCAGCGCCTCCGACCCGGGCGAAGAACTCGCGCGGGATCGGAGCGAGGATCCCGGCGCCGTCGCCGGAAAGGCCGTCGGCGGCGATGGCCTGGCGGTGGCGGACGCAGGCGAGGCCGGTCAGCGCCAGCTCGACGATCTCGCGGCTGCCCTCGCCCCGCGCGTCGGCCACGAAGCCGATACCGCAGGCGTCGAGTTCAGCGCGGCGCGAGCGCCGGTCGGAGTGGGACACGCTTCCTCGCTCCAGTCGGGGGCGAGGCCCGAGAAATGCGCCTCGCCCGAGGTCGGTTGGGGCGACGGCGCTGTCGCTCTCCGCCATGGTACCGGAGGTCGGCGCCCCCACCCGACTAGAAAGCCGCTCGTGGGGGACGTCGTCGCGGTGCTGGGGGGCGGGCAGCTCGGGCGCATGCTCGCCCTGGCCGGGGTGCCGCTGGGCCTGGGCTTCCGGTTCCTCGACCCGACCGCCGAGGCTCCCGCGGGCGCGCTCGGGCCGCTCGTGGTGGGTGAGCTCGGCGATACCGAGGCAGCGGCGCGCGTCGCCGACGGCGCTGCCGTCGTCACGTACGAATGGGAGGGCGTGCCCGCGGACACGGCCCGCTCGCTCGAATCACGCGGCGCCACCGTCCTGCCGCCCCCCGGCGCGCTGGACGTCGCCCAGGATCGCGTGGCCGAGAAGACGCTCTTCCGGAGGCTCGGGATCGCCACCCCCGACTTCGCCCCGGTCGACGACCGCGCCGGGCTCGACGACGCAGTGCACGCCATCGATCTGCCGGCCGTGCTCAAGACCCGGCGGGGCGGGTACGACGGGAAGGGCCAGCGCGTGCTGACGAAGTCGGGCGACCTCGGCGACGCCTGGCGCGAGCTCGGAGGGCGGCCGCTCATCCTCGAGCAGCTGGTGCCCTTCGAGCGCGAGTTGTCGGTCCTGGCGGTGCGGGGACGGGACGGCGCCACCGCCTACTGGCCGCTGGTCGAGAACGAGCACCGGGACGGCATCCTGCGGACCAGTCGCGCGCCCGCGGCGGGCGCGGCTGAGGGGACCCAGGC
>JACDBD010000049.1 GCA_013695115.1 Actinomycetota bacterium
GACTCCCTCGGGCAAGGTGAAGAAGTTCGTCCTCCGCGAGGCGCTCCGCAGTCAGCACCAGTAGCCGTCACACCGGGCGGTACGATTGCCGCAACGACGACTTCCTGCTGTTGCCTCTCACAACAGGAGGAAGCGAAGGTGGCGACCGAGTACGTGACGCACCGAGATCTGGACGCGCTGCGAGCCGAGATGCGGGGCGAGTTCGCCGAGATGCGGGGCGAGCTCGCTGAGCTGCGGGGCGAACTCGCTGAGCTGCGGGGCGAGATGAAAGGACTCGCGGGCGAGCTTCGGAGCGAATTCGCAAGTCAAACCCGCACGCTCATCTACGCGAACTTCGGGGCGATGCTCGGCTTGGCCGGAATCATCCTGGCAGCGCCTCGTCTGGGCTAGACCTCAGGGTGACGCCTGCGGGCGCGCCACCGCCCGCACGGTGATGTCGAACGAATCGCCCGGCGCCATTAGCTGGAGCAGCGAGAAGTCGACGTTGCCGGTGACCTCGACGACCACGAGTTCCTCATTGGCCCGCACACGACCGTCCCGCAGCGCGCGCCGGTCGAGCTGACCGGCGAGGGAACCGGTGGCCCGGCGCTCGGCGTCGGCCGGTACCAACCGCACGATCCCGGACTCCCGGTAAGCGCCCTCGTCGAGGGCTGATGCCCCCGCGATGGCGGCCGCGTCGGCGGCCGCGGCCAGCGCACGGCGCTCGGAGAAGGCTCGCCAGAGGTCGAGGCTGATCCCACCGAGCAGGAACAGCATGAGGCACAGCCCGAGGATCCAGATCGTGATCGTGCCGGACTCCCGACGCGTCGACGGCATCTCAGAAGCTCCGGTACTGGTCGACCGGTTCGGTGTGCCGGGCGGTCCAGCTCCACGCCCCCACCTCGGCGATGCCGGGGATGTCGACCGCCGGCATCGTCACCGTGACGCTCGCAGTCACCTCGCCACCACGCCGCAGCCGCTGTCCAGACGCACAGTCGATCGTGACCTCGACGGTGCCGCCCCGCAGTCCGGTGTTGCCAGCCATGGTCGAGCCGACTCTCCGGGCAGCGTCGGTGTCGCACTCGCCCTCGATTGCGACCGTGCGGGCCGCCTCGCGGGCGATCGCGCGGGCTGCCGACTGGCGCTCCGACCAGGTCGGAAGCGTGAGGACGAGCATCGCCACCGGGAACACCAGCAAGCCGATCCCGAGGGCAAGCTCCGCCGCCACGTAGCCGCCCTCATCGCGGGCCCGTCGCGGAATCACGGCGTCCGCTCCTTCACCGACTGCGCTTCGAGCGTGAACGACCAATCCGGCGTCAGGCCCGGGATCCAGCCGCGCAGCACGACCTCGGCGTGCGCCCGCATGACCTCGTCACCACCGTCGTCGCGACAGCTGAGGTCCACGCCGGAACCCAATCCTCCGCCCAGTAGATCGCCGAGCACGTCGTCGGCTCGCGACTCACACTCCGCCTCGCTCGCACCGAAGCGGCCGCCGGCCCGGGCGCCCTCGTCCACGGCAGCGCGAACAACCCCACGGGCGTACAGGAACACGATGAAGTTCGCCAGCATGACGAAGACGAGCAATGAGAAGGCCGTGGCCGCGACGTACTGAGCGGTGGTCATCCCGTGCTCGTCGCGCCACCCCGGCCGTCGCATGTCCCGACGCCCTTCGATGGCTCAGACCCCGAGCTGGCCCCGGATCCAGTTCACGATGTCCATTCCGAGCGCTTGGAGCACCGCCCAAATCGCAACCAGCGCGGCGATGCCGAGGGCGGCGTTGCCGAGCAGCTCTGCCGTCGTCATGCCTCGTTCATCATCATGTCGTGTCAATGTCCGGCTCCTCTCCTACCGTCCACCAAAGATCACCGTGGGAAGTGGCGCGGCGATGAACAGCAGCATGATCGGGGCCAGCACCGCGATGGTCGGAATGAGCATGGCGGCCCGCCGTCTCGTTGCTGCCCGGCGCAGTTCCTCGCGTCGCGCGTCGCGTAGGTCCTCGCTCAGCGATCGCAAGGCCGTCCCGAGGTCGACCCCCCGTTCGGCGCCCGCTGCGAACAGGTTGTAGGTGCGGGCCGCGTTGGGCTCGGGAGTGAGCTCTGCCGCTCGCCGGTACGCATCGGGTTCCGGCATGCCGCTCCGGATCCAAACGAGTACCGCGTCGAGCTCGTCGACCATGACCCCGGCGCCTCGATCTACGACGCGCTGGGTGGCCTGCACCGGTCCCGCACCGGTGCGGATGTGGATCGCGAGGAGCTGGTTCACCGTGTAGAGCTCGAGCCGGATTCGTTCCGTTCGCTCCACGACCGCGCGATCCACGCGACCCTTCCAGCGCGTCGCACCGAACGTGAACCCACACATACCGAAGAGGAGCGTGAGCCCGGGCGACCGCAGCAGCACCGCGCCCAGGACCACACCCGCGCCGGTGAACAGGACCGCCTGACCTAGGGCCTTGACGCGGTATTCCTCGACCGTCATGTCGAAGAACCCGCCGTGGAGGAGTCGGAGCCGCAGATGCTCCTCGCTGCGGGACTCGACGAGTCGGCCGATTCGGCGTGCGAGTGCGACCACGGGTGGGTCGAAGATGCTCCGGATCGTTCCACCCGTGACCGTCGATGACGGCCGAGCAGCCGCCATCACGTCGGCGCTCCGGCCGAGGCCGGCCCGCGCAACGATCGTGTACGGGCGCACCCGCGGCGCCAGCCGAGGTGTCGGACGCACGATCAAGCCGGCAAGCCCGGCGAACAGCAGCCCGGTCGAAGCCGCCGCTACGACCACGAGCCAGGCACTCACGGTGTGCCCGCAAGCGGCGCACCCGACCCAAACACTCGCCGTTCGTGCTGGGTGCGACCGAGGCGGGCGATCAGGAAGTAGCCGAACGCGCTCAGGACCCCGCCGGCCAGCACGACGAGCAGGCCGCCGCCCGACTGGTAGAAGTCACGGAAGGGTCCCGGGCGGATGGTGAGCGCGACCAGGACGACCCACGGAAGCACGAGGACGGCTCGGGCGTTGATCTTCATCTCGAGCCCTTCGGTCTCGATCTCCTCGAGCGCCTTCAGGTCTTTCGTGGTCGTCACGACGAGGTCCTCGAGGATGTCCTTGACGATCTGGCCTCCTCGTTCCTGAGCAAGGATGAGCACCTCGATGACCCGATCGCTCGTCGGATCGGCGAGCTCCTCCTTCACCACCTCGAGCGCGGGCATGGTCCCGAGCATTCGCGCGAGCAACGGGAACCGCGCGAATGCCTGCTGCAGCGGCGCTGGTCCGGACGATGCGAGCGTGGCAAGTGCCTGCGGCAGCGACCGCCCCGCGGTGATGGAAGCCAGCAGGTCGCGCAGGCCATCGGGCCAGGCCTGCTGCACGAGACGCAATCGCGTCGCCCGGCGCCTGGCGAAGTACGTCCGAGGGAGACCCGCGACCGCCCCGGCGGGGACCAGCGCCACTAGTGGCGTCCCCGTGAGCGCGATGACGGCTGCGAACGCCACCCCGGCCCCGGCCAGCGAGGCCGCCCAGAACTGTCGCGGGGTGACAGCCACGCCCGTGTGGGTACCAGAAACCCACAACAGGACTGGTCATGGGATCAGCGACTCCGCAACGGCCCGTGCGGCCGTCAGTCGTAGCGCCGAACGCCGGTTTCGGGCGCTCGTCCGCGATCTTCGGTGCGCCGACGGGGTGTTGTTCTGTGCGCCGATTTCATGCGTGCGGCGACGCCAGAGCATCGATCTGTCGCGTTCGCGCGAGGCAGCGCTCCGCGAGTCGGCGAGCATCAAGGCGCGTCACCCAGCCGGCGATCGGGGGCTTCGTGACCGCTGCCTTACGAAGAGGGATACTGGGCCTCAGCAGATCGTGAGTGTTGACCCTGTTCCGTCATCCTCCGGATGAGCAGCGCCGACTGCTATTTGCCGGTGCGCTCACGGTGCTTGCACCCTGGCCAGCAGCAGGGTCGACGCTGGCCTTCTTCCAGCTCCTCCTGGGTCCGGCGAATGCGGCGTGCTCGGGTCGCCTCCTGCTTGGCATCCTCGACCCAGCAGATGAACTCGTTGCGGGCGAGAGGTGTGATGTCCTTCCAGGCATCGAGCGCCGTGACGTTGACGATCAGCGCTTTACGCAGATCTGGTGGAAGCTCGTGCACCACGCCACCGGGAACTCGCGAGCTGCTCAC
>JACDBD010000054.1 GCA_013695115.1 Actinomycetota bacterium
GGCGGCGACGGGCCCGCCCTCGCGCCGGGCTGCATCGACGCGTTCGCGGAACAGCTCGTCGCCGGAGCTGACGAGGTCGGTGACGTGCTCGTGATCCTGGGCACGACGTTGATCGTGTGGGTGGTGAGCGACCGCGACGATCCCGTCCCCGATCACTACGTCATCCCGCACACCGCCGCGGGCACGATGCTGGTGGGTGGGCCCAGCAACGCCGGCGGCCTCTTCCTCGATTGGGTGGGACGCGTGCTGGCACCGGGCTCCGCGAGCGTCGATCCTGAGCGGGTGCCGTTCCAGGATCCCCACCGCCGGGCTGCCGTGCGCGGGCTCGATCTCACGCACGATCCCGCCGCGCTCCGGCGGGCCGCCTACGAAGCATCGGGGTTCTGCGCTCGCCGCATGATCGACGCGTCGGGCGTCCCGGCGCGCCGCATCGTCGCCACCGGTGGTGGTACCCGAGATGACGCATGGGTCCAGGCGCTCGCCGACAGCACGGGGTTGCCGGTCGACTGCGTGGCCGTGCCCGAGGGCGGCGCGCTCGGCTCCGCCTGGCTGGCGCGGATGGCGGCGGGGCTGGAGGAGCCGACGGCAATGGTCGAAGGTCGGCGGTGGGCGCGCACCGGTCGTCGGGTGGAGCCCGACCCGCGCTGGCAGGCTCCGACCGCGCAGCGCTACGAGGAGTTCCTCGCGCTCCCGCCGTAGTCCCGGGCTAGCGCCGGAGGCCGGCGGCGTGCGGGTTGTCCGCCGGTGGCAGGGGGTGGCGGAACAGCGAGGCCGCGTTCTCGTGGCTGATCTTGGCGATCTCGTCGGCGGGGAGGTCGCCGTAGTAGCGCTCGAAGACGGCCTGGCTGTCGGGCCAGGTGCCGTCGCCGTGCGGATAGTCGGTTTCGAAACAGATGTGGTCGATCCCCACGGTGTGGCGGGTCGAGATCGTCGACGGGTCGTCGATGGTGCAGAACCAGAAGTTGCGGTGCAGCACCTCGGCGGGACGGAGGTCGCCGGAGAAGTAGTCGCCGTACCCCGAGCGGTCGACGATGTTCTCGAGCCGGTCGTGCAGCATCGCGACCCAACCGATGCCGCCCTCCGACATCGCGATCTTGAGGTCGGGGTACTTGGCCGGGTAGCCGGACCACAGCCACTCCGCGCACGCGGCCAGCGACAGCTGCCCGAACAGGGTGGCGCCCAGCGGGACCATCGGCGCGCCCGGCGGCATGTCGGCCACGCCGGTCGAGCCCACGTGCAGGCACACGACGGTCCCGGTCTCGGCGCAGGCGGCGATGATCGGGTCCCACCAGCCGGAGAAGAGGTTGGGCATGTTCACGCGGTGGGGCTGCTCGGGGAGCGTCACCCCGGTGAAGCCCCGCTCGGCGTTACGGCGGATCTCCTCGGCCCCCTGCGCCGCGTCACCGAGATAGGTGATGCCCATCGGGACGATGCGCTCCGGGTACGGCGAGTGCCACTCCTCGAAGAACCAGTCGTTCCACGCCCGTGTGACCGCCAGCCCGAGATCCGGGTCGGAGCACTGCGAGAACACCCGGCCGCAGAAGCCGGTGATCTGGGACGGGAAGTTCACCGACGCCCAGACGCCGTTGATGTCCATGTCGCGGATGCGGGCGTCGATCTGGTAGCAGCCGGGTCGCATCTCGTCGAAGCGGGTGGGCTCGACCTTCCAGTCCTCGCGCTTGCGCCCGACGACGGCGTTGAGGCCGACCTGGAAGAAGAGCTCCCCGTCGAACTCCCAGACCTCGTGACCCTCCTCGGTCTCGACGACCTTCGGGGCGAGGGCCTGGTGCTCGCGTGACAGGCGACCCTCGAACATGTCGGGAGGCTCGACGAGGTGGTCGTCGACCGAGACGATCGTGTACTTGATCGGGCGCGGCTCGGGGTCGGGCTCCAACCCGTGTGTCTCGCTCTTCTTCCAGTTGAGCGTCGGCCTCGTGGTCGCGGTCACGCCATTACCCTACGAGCCGTGGCCCTGCCCGGCGAGATGAAGATCGAGATCGACCGCGAGCTGTGCATGGGCTCCGGGAACTGCTCGTTCTGGGCGGAGGGTGTGTTCGATCTCGACGACGACGGCATCGCGGTCGTGCTCGATCCGACCGCCGCGCCCGAGGACAAGATCATCCTCGCCGGCCAGGGCTGTCCCACCCAGGCGATCTCGATCACCAAGGATGGGGAGAAACTCGCCTAGTCGGGCGCCGGTGACATGAACGCAACGGGAATCCCCGCGCCTGCCTTTCGCCGCAGGGTCGCGATCCGCCGGCCTGGTTGCACCGCGTCCTTGACCTGATCGAGCCGGTCACCGAGGAACGCGGCGGTGGCATCGAGGTCGGCGACGGTGAACGCGATCCCGTAGAACCGCGCCGGCTCGTCCCCAGTGGGCTCGTCCGGTCCGATGAGCTCGAGCACCGGCGTGCCGACCCGGAAGAACGTCTGCGTGAACGGCGGACCGTACTGATCGGTGTGGCGACGACCCCGCGGCTCGATGCCGTGCTCGGCGAGGGCGGCGACGGTCCGCTCGGGAGCGGGGGAGAGCACCACGAGATGGTCGAGCGCGACGGTGCCGTTGGGGTGATCAGTCGCCGCTCTGCCCACGGGCGCGTGCGCCGTGATGAGCCCGTCGATGGCTGTCCCTGACGCGACGCCGTCGAGCGACCAGGCGACGATCTTCCGTCCGGCGGCGCCGAGTCGGATCGAAACGCCATCCGCCGAACAGATCCCGCCGTGATCGACCGCGAAGCCGATCGAGCGCCAGGCCTCCGGCTCGACCGCGACGTCGAGACCGAGCAGGTCGTGCGAGCTCACGCCTCGACTGAGAAGAGACGCCAGCGATCGGGGACCCCCTTCAGGTCGTGCTCGCCCCGGTCGGCGAACCGCAGGCCCGATCCGACGACCAGGTCCTTGACCGTGCTCGACGCCAGAACCTCACCCGGCCCGGCCAGCGCGCTGACGCGCGCGCCAATGTGCACCGCGATCCCGCCGAGGTCCTCGCCGCGCTGTTCACACTCGCCGGTGTGCACGCCGGCGCGGATCTCGAGCCCGAGCGGACGGACGGCGTCGATCGCGGCCAACGCGCACTGCGCCGCCCGCGCCGGCCCGTCGAAGGCGGCGAGAAATCCGTCGCCGGTAGTCTTCACCTCTCGCCCGCGGAAGCGTTGCAGCTCCTTCCTCAGCACGTGGTCGTGGCGGTCGAGCATCTCCTTCCACCGGGCGTCGCCCACCTCGGCCACCCGCTCCGTCGATCCCGCGATGTCGGTGAACATGACCGTCGCGAGCACGCGGTCGGGATCGGGTTCGGAGCGCACGCCCGTCAGGAACTCCCGGACATCGTCGAACGCGTCCGGCGCATCCTCGGCGATCGTGACGTGATCGGCGTCGGGCAGCTCGATGTAGCGCGCCCGCGGGATGTGCTCGGCGAGGTAGCGGCCGTGCTCGACCGGGATCATCTGGTCACCGACATGGTGGATGACCAGGGTCGGCACGCTGATCGTCGGGAGCACGGGCCGCACGTCGATCTCGGCGCACATCCCGATGATCGCCTCGACATCGCCGGGGCGGGCACTGTTGCGCTCGTACCGGGCGAACAGCTCGATGAGCTCAGCGTCGCCGGCGGCACTCGGGAAGAACGCTTGCAGGGCCTGACCGGTGCCCCATTGCGCGACGAACATGTCGATGACGGCCTGCGCTTGTCCGGGTTGGTAGCCCCAGCTCTGGTCGGGCCCCTGGAGCAGCCGGGCGAACGAGCTCGCCAAGACCAAGGCTGACGTTCGGTCGGGATGGGTGGCCGCGAACAAGATGCACATGCCCCCACCCTCCGAGACTCCCCAGAGCGCGGCCCGCTCCGATCCGGCCGCGTCCATCACGACGCGGAGGTCGTCCATGCGCTCTTCGAGCGTGGGCACCCCGCTCGCTCGGTCCGAGAGCCCCGTGCCGCGCTTGTCGAACCGGATGAGCCGCGCAAACGAGGCGATGCGCTGAATCTGCGGCCTCGTGAACGGCATCTCCCACGCCATCTCCAGGTGGGAGACGAAGCCCGGGACCATCACGATGTCGAACGGTCCGTCTCCGGCAACCTGGTACGCGATGTGGGCGCCGTCCGCGGCTTCGGCGTAACGCGTCTCGGGTATCTTCATGGGAGTCAGCGTACGGCTTCGACCTGACGCGCGCGTCAGCCCGCCTAGGATCGCGGCGGTGCCGATCGGGATCTCGGAGGAGCACGCCGCTCTCCACGAAGC
>JACDBD010000059.1 GCA_013695115.1 Actinomycetota bacterium
TGGCGCGTGAAACGCGCCAGATTCCGGCGCGTTTCACGCGCCAGAACGGATCAGTTGGTGGAGCTGAGGCCCAGATAGGCGGCGTCGAGCTGCTCGCCGATCTCCTTCGGGGCGCCGGTGTAGTCGATGCGCCCGTGCAGCATGATCGCGGCGGTCTGGGCGACGTCGAGGACCTCGTGGGCGAACTGCTCGACGATGAGGATCGAGACGTCCTCGGCCACGATGCGCGCCACCGCCTCGTACAGCTCCTCGACGATCAGCGGCGCGAGCCCCATCGACAGCTCGTCGAGCAGCAGCACCTTCGGGTCGGTGGCGAGCGCACGGGCCATCGCCAGCATCTGCTGCTCGCCGCCCGACAGTGTCCCCGCCACCTGCTTGCGCCGGTCGCGAAGGCGCGGGAACCGCGTCAGCGCCCGATCCTGCACTTCGGAGAACGACTGGCCCGAGTAGGTCGCCATGCGCAGGTTCTCGATCACGGTGAGATTCGGGAAGATCCCCCGCCCCTCGGGGATGCTGCACAACCCGACGCGTGCCAGCGCGTCGGCGCTGCGGCCCCGGATCGACCCGCCGTGCAGCAGCACGTCGCCGCCCGACGGCTCGATCTGCCCGCTGGCCACCTTGAGCGTGGTCGACTTGCCGGCGCCGTTGGGGCCGAGCAACGCGAACACCGATCCGACCGGCACCGAGAGGCTCACGCCCTGGAGCACGTCGATCGGCCCGTACCCCGCGGTCACGTCCCGCAGCTCCAGCGCCGGGGCCGCGCCCTCGACCGCCGTTCGGGTCGCGCCGTCCGCGTCCGCGATCGCGCCGGCGGTCTCGATCACCGTCCCCGCTACCGCCTCGGGCGCCGGCTTCTTCGAGTCCTCGCCCAGGTAGGCGGTCCGCACCTCCGGGTTGCCCTGCACCTCGGCGGGGCTGCCGACCGCGATGATCCGGCCGAAGTCGAGCACGTGGATCCGTGCGCAGGTGCCCATCACGAACGCCATGTCGTGCTCGACCAGGAGGACGGCCAGTCCGGTGGCGGCAAGGTCGCGCAGCAGCGACCCCAAGGACGAGGTCTCCCCTTCGTTGAGCCCGGCCGACGGCTCGTCGAGCAGCAACACCCGGGGGTGCGTCGCCAACGCCCGCCCCAGCTCCACCAGTCGAGCGGTGCCGGTCGGCAGCCGATCCACCCGTTCCCCGGCGACGTCGGCGATGCCGATGCGCTCGAGGATCCCGTCGGTCGTCTCGTCGGGTGCACCCTTGCGCCGCGACCATCCGGTCTCCGCCGCAACCAGCACGTTCTCGCGCGCCGTCAGCGAGCCGAACGTCTCGAGCCGCTGGAACGTGCGGCCGATGCCCAGCCGGGCGCGCTGGTGCGGACGGGCCCGGGTGATCTCCTTCGCGTCGAGATTCACCCGCCCCGCGTTCGGGGCCAAGAGCCCGGTCACGACATTGAAGAACGTGGTCTTCCCGGCGCCATTGGGGCCGATCAGCCCGGTGACGTGCCCGACCTCGACGTCGAGCGACACCTGGTCCAGCGCCTGGAGCCCGCCGAAGCGGATCGACACCTCCTGCACGTCGAGCAGCGCCATGTGAGTCCCTATCCCCGCTCGCGCTTGCCAGCAGGAACGGGTGCAGGCCCGCCACCCCCGTCGCCGGGTGGAGCGGTGGGTGCGGTCACCGGCGCGACCGGGAGCGGCGCCTTGCGCGCCGCCCGCACCGCGGCCCGCGACGCCCGCAACTTGCCTCGCTGCGCGATCTCGTCCTTCCACGCCTGACGGGCGTCCTTGCGCCACGGCAGCAGGGGCGAGAACAGGAACCCGAGCCCGACGGCGGCGCCGTTGGGATTGGTGGCGATGTTGATCGCGAGCAGGGCCGGCCCGAGACGCTCGATGGCCACCAGCCACGAGTCGTCGAAGTTCGACAGGAGGAACCACCCCACGAGCAACCCGGCCAGCACGGCGCCGCCGACCGCGATCGCGATCCGCAGCGCGAGGTGCAGGCTCTCCTTGAGCCGAGGGAACACGCTGGCCACGATGATCACGCCGAGGACGACGGCGGTCGCGATGTGCCAGGTGTCGTTGACGCTCTCCTTGATGATGAGGAACAGGATGTAGGCGAGGCCGCCGAACAGGGCGCCGCTCACGCACGCAACCCCGCCGACGACAACGAGCAGGACGATCGGCAGGCCCAGCGTCCCGAGCAGGTCGAAGTCGTCGGTCGTTGCGGTCTCGCGCTGCATCGCCAGGAGGGCGCCACCGAAGCCCGCCAGCGCAGCCGAGAACGCAAACACCGCCAGCTTCGTCGTGGTCCGGTTGATGCCAATGGTGGCGCAGGCGGCCTCGCTGTCGCGCAGCGCGATCATCCGTCGCCCGAAGTTGCTCCGGCGGACCCAGACGAGCCCCACGGCCAGCGCGCCGAAGATCGCGGTGACGAGCAGCAGATAGCGACGCTGGTCGGTGAACTCGTACCCGAAGACCTCCACCCGGGCGACGCGACGGCTCTCGGAGAACACCTCGGGTTGGTCGAAGAACAATGGCTCGGCCATGCGGGCGAACGCCATGGATGCCAGCGCGAGGTAGAGGCCCTGGAGCCGCAGCGCCGGGAGCGCCATGAGCGCCCCGAACGGGATCGCCAGCGCGGCGGCGAACAGCAGGCCGGCCGGGTTGCCGGGATGAAGGTCGATGCTCCAGTGGACGAGCGGGAACTCGACGCCGGTCGTGAACTTGTACATCGCGAACGCCCCCACACCGGCGAAGGTGATCTGGGCGAGCGAGACCTGGCCGGCCCAACCGGTGAGTGGCACCAGCGACAGCATGATGACGGCGATCACCATCGCCAGGGTGAGCCGGTTCAGGTTCACCTGGCCCATGCCGGAGGTGAGGAACGCCATCACCACGAACAGCGCGCTCATCCCGAGCGCGGTCTCCCACACCTTCGAGTTCCGCGGCTGGAGGATCTTCCACGACGGCGGGGGCTTGCGCAGCTCGATCCGAGCCTGCGGCAGCGCCAGCAGGACGATGAACAGGAAGATCGAGGGGATGGCGAACTGGGCGGTCGTGAACCGCCCCCGCAGGTCGAGGAAGGTCTGGGTGAAGCTGATCGCCAGGCCCAGGGCGATCCCACCGACGTAGGTGAACGGCAGGCTGCGCAACCGGCCGACGATGGCGGCCGCGAACGCGTTGATGATCAGCAGCGTGAGCGCGTCGACCTGGAGCCCGAGCTCCTGGACAAGGAAGATCCCCGACACCGCGGCCAGTGACGAGCCCAGCGCCCACGCCAGCATCGAGGCCTGGCCCGGGCGGGCGCCGTTGAGCGCGGCCAGGTTGCGGTTGTCGACCACCGCCCGCATGGTCACCCCGATGCGGGTCCGGTACAGCAGCAGCCGGAGCAGGATCGCGACCACGATCGCGGTACCGATCGTGATCAGTCGGTAGTAGGGGATGCGGGTGTCGGCGAGCTCGATGAACTCCGTCCCGAAGAACGGCCGGATCTTCGCCGTCATGTCTCCGTAGCGCGACTTGCTCGGATCCCAGACGGTGTTGGCCAGGCCCATGAACCCGAACATCAAACCGAGCGTGACGACCAGTTGCACGACGAGGGTGGCATCGGCGATCCGTCGCATGAGGACCCGCTCGATCCCCGCGCCCAGGAGAGGTGCGAGGACGAACACGGTGACGAAGAGCGCCACCGGCGTCGAGAGGTCGGCGTGGACCCGCAAGTCCCAGTACACGAACGCCATGAACATTCCGATGGCACCCTGGGCGAAGTTGAAGATGCCCGAGGTCGTGTACGTGACGACGATGCCCGACGAGGCCAGAGCGTAGATCGAGCCCAGCGAGACCCCGACGACGAGGAACGAGACGACACTGCTGGTCGTGACGTCGTTCCCCGCCCACGACTGCTGGATGACGATCGCGAGGAAGGCGAGGGTGACGA
>JACDBD010000082.1 GCA_013695115.1 Actinomycetota bacterium
GGTTGGGGGCCTATGAGGAGACGCCGGAGGAGGCCCAATCCCCCCACGGCAAAGCCTGGAAAGACTACCGGACCGCCCGAGAAGGTGTCGAAGGGCACTCCGAGGTCGGTCAATCGAACCATTCGCGGCGCCGATACCGAACAGTGATGGAGCCCGGCGTCGAGACCGCCTTCTGAGCCGAGCACGCCCGCCACACCGCCCGGGCTGCGTAGCATCCCGCTGCTCGACGAGAACGGCGGGCGCCGGCGGGGTGACGCCGCCGGACGTTGCGGCGAGCGGAGCGAGCCGCAGCGGTGGGCGGGTGGGGTCCGCGGCGGGATCCCGCCGGTGCCCGCACGCCGCGAGACGTAACGCCCGGGTCAGACCTGCTGATCTTGATCTCGATGTCGACGCCGGCGGGGAGGTCGAGGCGCTGGAGCGACTCGACCGTCTTGCTGGTGGGCTCGACGATGTCGATCAGGCGCTTGTGGATGCGCATCTCGAAGTGCTCGCGCGAGTCCTTGTCGACGTGCGGCGACCGCACCACGCAGTAGCGGTGGATCTCCGTCGGCAACGGCACGGGGCCGCGCACCTTGGCCTGCGTCCGCACGACCGTCTCGACGATCTTCTTCGTCGACTGGTCGATGATCTCGTGGTCGTACGCCTTGAGCCGGATCCGGATCTTCTGTCCTTTGGCGTCAGCCATCTCTATTGCTCCGCTGCGCTCCGCGCGGACGAGTTGTCATCACTCGGTGATCTTGATGACGCGGCCGGCGCCGACGGTGTGGCCACCCTCGCGGATGGCGAAGCGCAGGCCCTCTTCCATCGCGATGGGGGCGATGAGCTCGACCTTCATCTCGGTGTTGTCGCCCGGCATCACCATCTCGACCCCCTCCGGGAGGTTGATGCTCCCGGTGATGTCGGTGGTGCGGAAGTAGAACTGCGGCCGGTAGTTGGAGAAGAACGGTGTGTGCCGGCCGCCCTCGTCCTTGGTGAGGATGTACACCTGGGCGTCGAACTTGGTGTGGGGGGTGATCGAGCCGGGCTTGGCGAGCACCTGGCCCCGCTCCACGTCCTCCTTCTTCGTGCCCCGCAGCAGGGCGCCGATGTTGTCGCCGGCCCGGCCCTCGTCGAGGAGCTTGCGGAACATCTCGACGCCGGTGACGACCGTCTTGGTCGTCGGCTTGATCCCGACGATCTCGACCTCGTCGTTGACCTTCACGATGCCGCGCTCGACCCGGCCGGTCACGACGGTGCCCCGGCCGGTGATGGTGAACACGTCCTCGATCGGCATGAGGAACGGCTTGTCGATCTCCCGGACGGGCTCGGGGATGTGCGTGTCGACGGCTTCCATGAGCTCGATGATCTTGGGCGTCCACTCGGGGTCACCCTCGAGCGCTTTGAGCGCCGAGACCCGCACGATGGGGATGTCGTCGCCCGGGTACTCGTACTCGCTGAGAAGCTCCCGGACCTCGAGCTCGACCAGCTCCATGATCTCCTCGTCGTCGACCATGTCGGCCTTGTTCAGCGCGACGACGATGCTCGGCACCCCGACCTGGCGGGCGAGGAGCACGTGCTCACGGGTCTGGGGCATGGGCCCGTCGGTGGCCGCGACCACGAGGATGGCGCCGTCCATCTGGGCGGCGCCGGTGATCATGTTCTTGATGTAGTCGGCGTGGCCGGGGCAGTCGACGTGGGCGTAGTGCCGGTTGGGCGTCTCGTACTCGACGTGCGCGATCGAGATCGTGATGCCCCGCTCCCGCTCCTCCGGCGCCTTGTCGATCTCCTCGAACGACGTGTAGTTCGTCGTCGGGTCCTGGTCGTGGAGCACCTTGGTGATCGCCGCGGTCAGGGTCGTCTTCCCGTGGTCGATGTGACCGATGGTGCCGATGTTCAGGTGCGGCTTGGTGCGCTCGAACTTCGCCTTGGACATTGAGGTTCCTCGTGCTCCTCGGGGAGGGTTACTCGCCGCGGACTCGGGCGATGATCTCTTCGCCGATCGACTGGGGTACCGGCTGGTACGAGTCGAATTGCATTGTGTAGGTCGCGCGACCCTGCGTGCGCGAACGGAGGTCGGTAGAGTAGCCGAACATCTCCGCCAGCGGCACGTGGGCCCGAACGACGTGCGCGTTCCCGCGCTGCTCCATCCCTTCGACCTTCCCCCGCCGCGACGAGAGGTCGCCGATCACGTCACCCATGTAGTCCTCGGGTGTCACGACCTCCACCGCCATGATCGGCTCGAGCAGCGTGGGTTTGGCCGCCCGGGCCGCCTTCTTGACGGCCATCGAGCCGGCGATCTTGAACGCCATCTCGCTGGAGTCGACGTCGTGGTAGGAGCCGTAGGTGAGGATGGCCCGGATGTCGACGAGCGGGTACCCGGCGAGCACACCGCCCTCGCACGCCTCCTGGATGCCGGCGTCGACCGCGGGGATGTACTCGCGGGGGATGACCCCGCCGACGATCTTGTCGACGAACTCGTAGCCGCCGCCGGGGCCGGTGGGCTCGAGGCTGATGACGACGTGGCCGTACTGGCCCCGGCCGCCGGTCTGGCGGATGTAGCGCTCCTCGACCTTCTCGACCGGCACCGTGATGGTCTCGCGGTACGCGACCTGGGGCTTGCCCACGTTGGCGCCGACGGTGAACTCGCGCATCATCCGGTCGACCAGCACCTCGAGGTGCAGCTCGCCCATGCCCGAGATGATCGTTTGACCGGTGTCGTCGTCGGTGCGGACCTGGAACGTCGGGTCCTCCTCCGAAAGCACGCTCAACGCCTTGCCCAGCTTGTCCTGGTCGACTTTGGTCTTGGGCTCGATCGCGACCGAGATGACCGGCTCGGGGAACTCCATCCGCTCGAGCAGGATGGGATGGGCGGGATCGCAGAGCGTGTCGCCGGTTGCCGTGTTCTTCAGGCCGATCGCGGCGACGATGTCACCCGCGAAGACGGCCTCCTTGTCCTCCCGGTGGTTGGCGTGCATCTGGAGGATGCGGCCGATCCGCTCCTTCTTGTCCTTGGTTGCGTTCAGGACCGAGCTGCCAACCGCGAGCTTGCCCGAGTAGACCCGGAAGTAGGTGAGCTTGCCCACGTGGGGGGCGCTCATGATCTTGAACGCCAGCGCCGAGAACGGCTCGTCGTCGTCGGGGGCGCGCTCGAGCTTGTCCTCGCCCTTGGGGTCGGTGCCGTCCACCGGCGGGACGTCCACCGGGCTGGGCAGGTAGTCGACGACCGCGTCGAGCAGCGGCTGGACGCCCTTGTTCTTGAACGCGGTGCCGCACAGGATCGGCACCACCTGACCCGAGATCGTCGCGGTGCGGAGCCCCCGCTCGAGATCCTTGCGGGTAATCTCCTCCTCACCGACGTACTTCTCGAGCACGGTGTCGTCGAAGTGCGAGACGACGTCGACGAGCTCGTGGCGCCAGTGGTCGGCGTCGACCTGCATCTCCTCGGGGATGTCGACAGTCTCGTACTGCTCGCCCATGCCGTCCTCCCACACGAGCGCGCGCATAGAGAGGAGGTCGACGACGCCACGGAACGACGCCTCGGCGCCGATCGGCAGCTGCGTGAGTGCGACGGTGGCCTCGAGCCGGTCCTTGATCATGTCGACGCAGCGGTGGAAGTCGGCCCCGACGCGGTCCATCTTGTTGATGAAGCACATCCGGGGAACGTTGTACTTGTTGGCCTGGCGCCACACGGTCTCGGTCTGGGGCTCGACCCCCGCCACCGCGTCGAACACGGCCACGGCGCCGTCGAGCACCCGCAGCGACCGCTCGACCTCGACGGTGAAGTCGACGTGGCCGGGAGTATCGATGATGTTGATCCACGTATCCCGCCACTTGCAGGTGGTCGCGGCGCTCGTGATCGTGATGCCCCGCTCCTGCTCCTGGGCCATCCAATCCATGACCGCCGAGCCCTCGTGCACCTCGCCGATCTTGTAGGTCTTGCCCGTGTAGTACAGGATCCGCTCGGTCGTCGTCGTCTTCCCGGCATCGATGTGCGCCATGATCCCGATGTTGCGCACCCGCGCGAGGGGAACCTCCCGGATCACCGGGCTGGCCTTACCTCGTACTTCCTTCGGTTCTGCGGCCATCTGCTTCTTCTTGTTCGGGCGGGGGGCTAGCTAAGAC
>JACDBD010000085.1 GCA_013695115.1 Actinomycetota bacterium
CCTCGAGCCACGGGCTCGGCTTGCGGTCGACGGTCCGGGCGCCGAGCTTGCGGTGGCGGGCCCAGCTCAGGTGGAGGGCACGCTCGGCGCGGGTGAGCGCGACGTAGAGGAGGCGGCGCTCCTCACCGCGCTCGGCGGGAGTATCGGCGTGGGAGATGGGCACGAGGCCGCGCTCGAGCCCGGTGACGAAGACGGCGTCGAATTCGAGGCCCTTGGCGCGGTGGAAGGTCAGGAGCTCGACCGCGTCGCGTCCCGTGCCGTCGTCGTCGTTGCCCCGCAGCGCGACATCGAGGTACGCCCGGAACCCGTCGACCGATCCCGGCCCACCGTCGGCGGCGAGGTACTCGTGGCCGAGCCGCACGAGCGCGTCGACGTGCTCCCGCTGCTCTTCCGACGCCTCGGCGGCCTCGGCGGTGAGGTCGCCCAGGTGAGCGGCGAACGGTCGTCCCGGCCCGACTTTGTCGGTGCGGGCGACGCGTTCGAGCGCGGCGCGCACCTCGGGCCGCTCCAGGAATCGGGTCGCTCCTCGCACGCGGAACGGGATGCCGTCGCGTCCGAGCGCCTCCTCGAACCGGGCTGACTGTGCGTTGGTGCGGTACAGCACCGCCATGGCCGACCACGGCCGGTTGGGGCCGTGCTCGCGGCGTAGTCCTCGGACGACGCCGATCGCTTCCGCTTCGTCGTCGGGATAGTCCACGAACGTCGGGGTGGGCCCGGCGGGCTTCGAGGTGCCGATTCGCGGGCGCGGCCCACCGCCGTCGGCGAGGAGCGCGGTCGCAGCCGCGACGACCTGCGGTGATGAGCGGTAGTTGCTCCCGAGGCGCACGACGGTCGCGCCACCGAAATGGCGGGCGAAGTCGGTGAGGTACGCGGGGTCGGCGCCGGCGAACCCGTAGATCGCCTGGTCGGCGTCGCCGACCGCACACAGGTCGGGCCGGTCGCCGAGCCAGGCGCGCAGGAGCCGGAGCTGTGCCGGGTTCACGTCCTGGAACTCGTCGACGAACAGGTGACGGAAGCGCCAGCGCTGGGTCGCCTGGAACTCGCCGTCGCTCTCGAGCGCATCGGCGCACCACCAGATGAGATCGTCGAAGTCGACGACGCCGCGATGGCGACGCTCTAACTCGTACCGCTCGTACAGCGACGCGATCTCGGCGGCGGGCTTGGGCGGCTCGCGTCCGGCTCGCGCCACCGCGACCTCGTAGGCGTCGGGCCGGAGCAGGCGCGCCTTGGCCCACTCGATCTCGCTCGCCACCTCGGCCGCGGCCACGGTGGCGGCTGCGCCCCTGCCGGGCAGCATCGGCGCCAGGATGCGAGCCTTGCGCGAGAGCACTCCCGGCATCGGCCGGTTGTGGTCGGCGCAGCGCCGCCGCAGCTGGGCCAGCGCGATGGCATGGAAGGTCCCGGCGGTCACCTGGCGGCGCACGCCGAGACGGCCGAGTCGGGCGACCAGCTCGCCCGCGGCCTTGCGGGTGAAGGTGAGCGTGAGGACGTGGTCGGGGTCGATGCGCGCGCGGCTCGCCTGCCACGCGATCCGGCGCGTGAGCACTCGCGTCTTGCCCGACCCCGCGCCGGCCAGGATCGCGAGCGGCCCGGCGTCGACGGTCACCGCCTCGCGCTGGGTCGCGTCGAGACCGTCCAACAGCGGATCGGCTCGGCGCGCGTCGGAACCAGGCATCGCGTCGACACGGTACCGGTCGCCTGTGACAGTTTCCCGCGACGGCGTCGGGGCGCGGGAAGGCCCCGAGTAGTCTTCGCAGCGTCGCTGCTCCGATCTCCTCGGGGCCGACTTCCCGACCGGTATCCGGCGAGACCCGTGTTCCGGAGTACCCCGGGTGGGGCCCTTCCGGTACCGCGTTCGCCTTCAACCAGTACGTCGAAGATACGACCGCGCCCCCGGGTCGTCAAGAGGCTTCCCGCCGGGCGGTAGCTTCGCTGGTCATGCCGGGTGTGCACGTCTCGCGTCGCCGCTTCGAGGAGCTGGTCGCCGACGCGCTCGACTCCATTCCGCCCGCGCTGGCCGAGCAGATGGACAATGTCGCGGTGCTGGTGGAGGAGTGGCCCACGCGCGAGCAGCTCGCGGGGCGGGACGGGACCCTGCTCGGGCTGTACGAGGGCATCGCGCTCACCGACCGCTCGCCGCTCTCCTACGCCGGCGTCGTCCCCGATCGGATCACCGTGTTCCGCGGACCGCTGTCTGAGCTCGCGCGCGACGAAGTGGACCTTGCGCGCCACATCCGGGTGACCGTCGTGCACGAGGTCGCCCACCACTTCGGGATCGACGACGACCAGCTCGACGCCCTGGGCTGGAGCTGACGTTCCCCGTAAGGTGCACGCGGCACGGTCGAATTGCGAGCGACAACTTGGCGTCCGATCGAGCGCCCCCGGCGCAGGTCCCCTGCGCCGCAGCGAGCGAGGCAGTAGGGATGGGTGAGAACACGTGGCGCAACTGGGGCCGCAACCAGCGCTGCTCCCCGGCGGCGGTCGAGGAGCCGGAGAGCGAGCTCGAGGTCGCCGAGTCGGTCAAGCGGGCGGCGGTCGCGGGCCAGACCGTCAAGGTGGCGGGCTCGGGGCACTCCTTCACCGACATCGCCTGCACCGACGGGCGATTGCTGCGGCTCGAGGCCCTCGACCGGTTCGTTGCCGTCGACGACGAGGCGAAGACGGTCACCGTCGAGGCCGGCATCCAGCTGTGGAAGCTGAACGAGGAGCTCGCCCGCCGGGGCCTGGCCCTCGCCAACCTCGGTGACATCGACCGCCAGACGATCTCGGGAGCGATCGCGACCGCGACCCACGGTGGCGGTGCCCGCTTCGGTGGCCTGGCCACATTCGTGCAGGAGATGGAGCTGGTCACCGCCGGCGGCGAGGTGCTGCGCTGCTCGCCCGACGAGGAGCCCGAGATCTTCGCCTGTGCCCGGGTGGGTCTGGGCGCGCTCGGCGTCGTCACCAAGCTGACGCTCCGGTGCGTCCCCGCGTTCCGCCTCCACTCGCTCGAGCGCCCCACGACCCTCGAGCAGATGTTGGCCGACTTCGACGCCACCGTCGACGCCAACGAGCACATGGACTTCTACTGGTGGCCCCACACCGACGTCGCCACCGTGAAGGTCAACAACCGCACCGACGATCCGGTCCGGCGCAAGTCGTCGTACAAGACGTGGCGCGACGAGGTTCTGCTCTCGAACTATCTCTTCGGCGCGCTCTGTGCGCTGGGTCGGCTGCGACCGAGCCGGGTGCCCGACCTCATGCGCACGACCGCCAAGTCGTTGGGCAAGACCGAGCTCGTCGACGAGAGCCATCGCGTGCTGTGCAGCCGCCGGCTCGTGCGCTTCGTCGAGATGGAGTACGCGGTTCCCCGTGCCGACGTGGGCAAGGCGCTGCTCGGTGTACGGGACCTCATCGAGGGCGAGGGACTGCGGGTCGACTTCCCGGTCGAGCTGCGGGTGGCGGCCGCCGACGACATCCCGTTGAGCACCGCCCACGGTCGCGAGACCGCGTACCTGGCGGTGCACCTGTCGTCGGGGACGCCGTTCGAGCGCTACTTCCGCGGCGTCGAGGCGATCATGGACGACCTCGGCGGCCGGCCGCACTGGGGGAAGATGCACTTCCAGGACGCCGCCACACTCGCGACCCGCTACCCGGAGTGGGAACGCTTCCAGGCGGTTCGGGGGAGGCTCGACCCCGATGGCCGGTTCCGCAACGCCTACCTCGACCGCGTGCTCGGCCCGGTCCGGTAGCAGCGGGCGGGCGGCGGCCGTAGTCTCTCGCCCATGCCGTATCCCAAGCACCTCATCAACGAGGGGGAGCAGGTCGCCCTCGACCTCAACCCCCACTGGTGGTACTTCTCGAAGCACATCCTCACCGGGATCCCGCTCGCGCTCGCGCTCGTCGGAGTGTTGGCCCTCGACGGCGACACCCGCAAGTACCTCGGGTACGCGTGGGGCGCGCTGGCGGTCGTGTGGGCGCTCTGGCTGATGCTGAAGTTCCTGTCGTGGCGGTTCACGCACTTCGTGGTGACGAGCGACCGGATCATCTACCGCCACGGCGTGCTGGCCAAGCGCGGGATCGAGATCCCGCTCGAGCGCATCAACAACATCAACTTCGAGCAGGGGATCTTCGAGCGCATCATCGGCGCCGGCGACCTCCAGATCGACTCGGCCGGCAAGGAGGGCCAGTCGTACTTCACCGACATCCGGCACCCCGACGGCGTGCAGCAGGAGATCTACCGGCAGATGGAGGGGTACGACAAGAAGAAGGCCGGATGGTCGACGCCCAAGGCATCGGCCTCCGACGAGCTCGAGAAGCTCGCCGGCCTGCGCGACAAGGGCGTGATCTCCGCCGAGGAGTTCGAGGCCAAGAAGGCGGATCTGCTCGAACGCATGTAGTGCGTCGGGTCCTCGTCCTTCTCGTCGAGCAGCGAGGCGATCGCGTTCACGACACCAGCACGCGCACCGCGTGCGCGGGGACGGACAGGGTCGGGGCGTCGACCGTCGCCGCCGTCCACAGCTCGCGTGCGCCCGCGAATCCGTCGGGGACGTCCCGGGTGGCGGGTTCGTCGCTCCAGTTGAACAGCGCTGCGACCTGCCGCCCACTCCGTTCCGCGAGCCAGAGCGACGCGGGCTCGCCCTGGGCGAAGAACTGCTCGACCTCGGGCTCATCGACCCGCGCGAACAGGTCGATCGGGCGGAAGCCCTCGCCCCACACCAGGTCGAGCAGGCCCGGGTGCTCGAGCACCGCCCGCTCGTCGGCCGAGAGCGACGCCAGCTCGTCGGCGAGCAGGAACGGCCCGCCACACAGCGCCGCCAGGGTGGCGAGGGCGCGCGACTCCTCGATGGAGTAGCCGTGGGGCGTCGCGCCGTCGCTGCCCCACGCCATGACCACATCAGGATCGGCGTCGAACCACCGGCGGTGCAGCGCGAACCGGGCGGCGACGTTGCGGGCCTGGGGCCGCACCCCGTGGAAGCCGGTCCAGCCTTCGGTCAACGGCTGGCCGAACTCGCGCAGCAGCACCGGCACGGCCAGGTCGTGGCCCACGCGGTTGCCGTGGCAGATTCCCACCGCCGGGAGCAGCGGCATCCCGCAGCCGAGCACGTACAAGTCGGGACCGAGGCCCGCGAGCATCGCCCGCAGCCCCCGGCGCAGTGCCTCGGTGCCCGTGACGCGGGGGTCGTGCCGGACGCCCTCGACCGCAGCCAGGTACAGGAAGTCGAGCTTGACCATCTCGAAGCCCCAGGTCTTCACCTGCCCGCCCAGGGTGCGCAGCCAGTCGACGACATCGGGATTCGACGCGTCGAGGCCGTAGCGACCGTGCCGGTCGAGGATCGGCGCGCCGTCCTCGCCGCGCACCGCCCACTCGGGATGGTCGGTGCCGAGGCCGGGCGCACCTGGCTGCACCATGAACGGCGCGAGCCAGAGGCCGGGTCGGCCGCCCGGGGCGCGCACCTCGGCGGTGACCTCGGACAGGTCCTCGGGGAAGCGGTCGTTGGGCCACCACGCGCCGTAGGTGACCTGCCAGCCGTCGTCGAGTTGCACGAGGTCGAAGCCGGACCGATCCCGGTAGCGCTCGAGCAAGAGGCGGGCGTTGTCGAGCAGCTGGTCGCGGTCGACGACGAGGCCGTAGTGGTACCAGGTCTCCCAGCCCGTCACCGGTGGCCCGGTCCACTGCCG
>JACDBD010000100.1 GCA_013695115.1 Actinomycetota bacterium
GTCCATGGCACCGACGACGAGGTGCCGGCCTCCGCGGCCCGCGCCATTTGCGACGCGGCCGGACCGACGGCGGAGTTGCGTCTCGTGCATGCCGCCGGTCGTCGCCTGCGGCACGATCCCCGGGCGATGGCGCTACTGCTGGGGTGGCTCGGGCGCCAGCAGCCCTGACCCGCGACTCCGCAACCGGCGGCAGCGCGTTCCAGTGTGGTTCCGCCCCGGACCGAGTGGGAGGATGCAGGGTCATGCGCTTCGGGGCCTGCACGGCCGTTTCGCGGCGCGGCCTCCCCGGCGCACGTGTGCTGGCCCGGTCGTTCCTCCACCACAACCCGGACGCATCCTTCACGGCACTCGTGCTCGACGACCGGGAAGACGAGGTCGACCCGCGCGACGAGCCGTTCGAGGTCATCCGACCCCGGGACCTCGACCTCGCCGAGGCCGCGCGGGAGCGACTGGCCCTGCTCTGCGACGAGGACGGGCTGGCCGCCGCGCTGGTGCCCCATCTGCTGCGGCGGCAGCTGGACCTCGGCCACCCGAGTGTGTTGTTCATGGCGTCCGACATCGCGGTCTTCGCCGCGCTCGACGAGGTCGCCGGTCTGGCCGACCGGCATGGCGTCGTGCTCGTCCCCCGGACCGAGCGGCCACCCGCGCACACGTCCGACGACCGGGACTTCGTGCTCGACCTCGGTGCGTTCGCTCCCGGCTTCGTTGCCGTCGGCGACGCGAGCGCGCCGTTCGTCGATGCGTGGGCGGGCGACTTCGGTGCCACTGGCGGGACCCATCCCGATCTCGGACGCTGGCTCGACCGGGCACCGGCGATCTTCTCCGCCCACGTGTTGCGCGACCCTGCGTACAACGTCGCGTGGTGGAACCTGCATTGTCGCGACCTCCGGATACGGGACAACGGGTACGAGGTCGAGGGGCGGCCTCTGCGGTCGTTCCAGTTCAGTGGCTACTCGCCGGAACAGGCACACGTGCTCGGCGACGAAACCGCAGGGCCGGCGCGGCGCGTGCTCGGCGAGAAGCCGGCTCTGAGGCAACTCTGCTCGGACTACGACGAGGAGCTCCGCCGCGCCGGCTACGGAACGAAGGAGGTCCCCTACGGGTACGGCGTGCTCCCCGACGGCAGTCGCATCGACGGGCGGATGCGACGGCTGTACCGGGATGCGCTCGCCGATGCCGCCGACGCCGCCGACGATCGACCGGAGCCGCCCAACCCGTTCGGGCGCGCCGGTCCCGACACATTCGTGGCCTGGCTCAACGAGAGCGTCTTTCCCCCGGTCCAGCCCAGTGTGTCGCGTTACCTGGCCCGTCTGTGGCTCGAGAGCGACGACCTGCTCCAGCTGTACCCGTCACTGGTCGGCGAGAGCGCCGACCAGTACCTCGAGTGGGTGCAGATCCTCGGCGCCGACGAACGGGCCGTGCCCCTGTGCGTGCGCCCAACTCCTCATGCGGTGGAGCAGCGTGTGGTCGAGCGGCGTCGTCGCCGCCGTCGCGGCCCGCTCCCCGAAGGCGTGAACGTCGTGGGATGGCTCGACGCGGTGCTGGGGATCGGTGAGGTGGGCCGACTGCTGCTCTCGGCGCTGGAGGATGCGGGGGTGCCGGTGGCATCGGTCTCGCTTCCCGAGACGCTCAGCGCCCGCATGCTTCCCCACTCGTCGGTCCCGGTATCCGAGGCCCGCTACGACGTCAACCTGCTGTGCGTGAACGCGGCCGAGACTCCGGACGTCGCCGAGCAGCTGGGGCCCGAGTTCTTCGCCGGGCGCCACACGATCGGTGTGTGGTTCTGGGAAGCCGAGCACTTCGACCTGCCGCCCCGCGACCCGGCCGACCTGGTCGACGAGGTCTGGGTCGCGAGCGACTTCACCCGAGACGCGGTCGCGGCGGTCACGTCCAAGCCGGTCCGGACCGTCCCGGTGCCTGTGGCCCCGCTGGTCGTCGACGCCGCCACCACCCGCACCCAGCTCGGTGTCCCCGAAAGCCGGCACCTGTTCTTCTTCGCGTTCGACTTCCTCAGCACCGCTGAGCGCAAGAACCCCCTGGGGCTCGTCGAGGCGTTCACTCGTGCGTTCGACCCCGACGAAGGGCCCGTGCTCGTGGTGAAGTCGATCAACGGCGACCAGCGGCCGGCGGCGCTCGAGATGCTGCGAGCCGCGGCCGGCGGACGCGACGACGTCGTCGTGCTCGACCGGTACCTCCCGGTGGAGGCCCAAGCGGCGCTGCTGGCGACCTGCGACACGTACGTGTCGCTGCACCGGTCGGAGGGCTACGGCCTGCCGCTGGCGGAGGCCATGGCCCTGGGGAAGCCGGTCATCGCCACCGCCTACTCCGGGAACCTCACATTCATGGACGACTCGGTCGCCTACCTCGTCGACTACGAGATGCGGACCATCGGCTCCGGCTGCGCCCCCTACCCGCCCCAGGGCCGCTGGGCCGAGCCCGACCTCGACCACGCCGCCGCACTCATGCGCGGGGTCGTGGAACACCCGGACGAGGCCCGCGAGCGGGGCCGGCGGGCCGCCGAGCGCATCCAGACCCAGCTCTCGGTCGAGCGGTGCGGTCGCCTCCTTGCCGACCAGATCACCGCCACCCGTGACGCGGGGCGCTCGGAGGCAACGTGGCGTGCGTTCTTCACGCGGGGCTGGAGGGTCCTGCCGCGCGACTTCTTCCGCTGGTACGAATACGACTGGCTACCCGACGGAACGCCGGTCGATGAGGTCATGCATCGACTGCTCGCGACGGGAGGCGCGCTCGAAGCCGGCCGCGACGAGGGGCCACCCGATCCCGACAGCCCCGGGGGCGCAGTCGCGTTCCTGCGCTGGCTGAATGTGCCGGTCTTCCCGCCCCGCTCGCCGGTCGTCTCCCGCTACCTGTACGAGCTGTGGTCGGGCCGTCCTGATCTTCGAGCCGTCTTTCCCGATCTCGTACACGACCCGGCCGCGTTCCTACGCTGGGTGCGCAACGACGGTTGGGTGGAGACCGACTTGCCGTACCAGCTCATGCCGACCGACGATGGGTTCGAACGAGCCGAGCGCATCAGTGGCCCGGTCCGCCCCGGCCTCCGGGGCTCGGCATCCGCCATGCTGAGCCGGCTGTACCGAGGCTTCGCCCGGCTCCGCAGCCGGCGGCGACGCCCGACCGACGAGCACGAGAACGGGGAGAACACATGACCAAGAGCGTCCTCGTGACCGGCGGGGCCGGCTTTGTCGGCTCGCACCTCGTGGATGAGCTCGTCAGCCGCGACTACCGAGTCCGCGTCCTCGACCGGCTCGAGGTGCAGGTGCACGGGCCCGGCGCGGCCGAGCCCGGGTTCCGCCCGGAGTACCTGCACCCCGACGCCGAGCTCCAGGTCGGCGACACCGGTGACCCCGCGACGATCACCCGTGCCCTCGAGGGCGTCGACGTCGTGTTCCATCAGGCGGCGGCGGTCGGCGTCGGGCAGAGCATGTACGAGATCGACCGCTACGTTGCCCGCAACACTCACGCCACCGCCGTCCTCCTCCAGGCGATCGTCGACCGTCAGGCACGTCATCCCCTCGATCGGCTGCTGGTCGCGTCGTCGATGAGCATCTACGGGGAGGGGGAGTACCGCCTCGCCGACGGCACCCGGTTCGCGCCGTCGCCGCGTCCCGACGCGCAGCTCGACGCCCGGACGTGGGAGATGCTGGGCCCCGACGGCGGCGTCGCCGAGCCGGTGCCGACCACGGAGGACAAGGCGCTCCGCCCGACCTCGGTCTACGCGCTGACCAAGCGCGACCAGGAGGAGTACTGCCTCCTGGTTGGTGCCACCTACGGGATCCCGACCGTCGCCCTGCGGTACTTCAACATCTACGGACCCCGCCAGGCGCTGTCGAACCCGTACACGGGCGTCGCCGCCATCTTCGGTTCGTGCCTGCTCAGCGAGGCCGCGCCGACCATCTACGAGGACGGTCTCCAGACCCGCGACTTCATCCACGTGCGCGACATCGTCACCGCCAACCTGCTGGGGCTCGAGGCTGATCCGGGCGCGGCCGCCGGGCAGGTCTTCAACGTGGGAACCGGCCGGCCCACGAACCTCCTGCAGTTGCATGCTGGCCTCCAGAAGGCCCTCGACGTGCCCGGCGTCGAGCCGCAGATCCCGGGGCGCTTCCGAGCCGGCGACATCCGCCACTGCTACGCCGACATCGCCAAGATCAGCGCGGCGCTCGGGTTCGAGCCCACGGTGGATCTCGAGACGGGTCTCTCCGAGCTCGCCGGCTGGATGCGCACGCAGGAGGCCGAGAACCTGACGAACCGGGCCGCCGCCGAGCTGGAGCGCAAGGGGCTCGTGCATTGACCGACCCGTCACCCGACGCGCAGGGGCGGCCGCGATCGATCCTCGTCGTGGCGAACGACGGGCTTCCCTATCCCGGCTGCCCGGTATCGGGCAGCGGGCTGCGGGCCTGGGGCCTGGGACAGGGCCTGGCCGCCCGCGGCCACGAAGTGCGGTTTGCGATGCCGGCGGCCGCCGCGGGCCCGGCCACCTCCACCGGTCCCGACCGGCCGCTCCTGTACGAGGACACCGGCTTGCGCGCCCTTATCGCCGGGATCGATCCCGAAGTGGTCGTGTTCCAGCACTGGATCCGCGTGCTCGCCACGGACGGACTCGACGTGCCGGTCGCGCTCGACCTCCACGGCCCGCTCATGATCGAGGCCGCGTTCCAGCGGCACCCCGACACCGACATGGCGCAGCTGGCAGCGGTCAAGACCGCGGCCTTCCGGCGGGCCGACTTCGTGACCTGCGCGGGCGAGAAGCAACGGCAGTACTTCCTCCCCTGGCTCCTACTCGCCGGCGGCGACCCCACCGCCGAGTCGATTGCGGTGATCCCGGTCTCGATGGCGCCGGAGACCCCGGAGCACCTGTGGCCCGACACAGAGGTGAACTTCGTCTACGGGGGCATGTTCCTCCCGTGGCAGGACCCGTCGGTCGGAATCGACACCCTCGTCTCGGTGCTCGAGTCGGAGGGCACCGGCCGCCTCGACTTCTTCGGCGCACCCCATCCGCAGTTCGAGATGGAGCTGGGCGTGTTCGAGCACCTCGAAGAGAGGCTGCGCCGCTCCGATCGGGTCAGGGTCCACGGGCTCCGGCCGCGCGACGAGCTTCTCGAGCACTACCGCCGTTCGCACGTCGCGCTCGATCTCATGCGTCGCAACAACGAACGCGAGCTCGCGTTCACCACGCGCACCGTCGAGTACCTGTGGTGCGGGCTGCCGGTCGTCTACCACGACTACGGCGAGTTGTCGCCGATGATCCGCGAGTACGAAGCCGGATGGGTCACGGCACCTGACGACGCCGCCGAGCTCGAGAAGATCCTGCGCTCGATCCTCCACGATCGTGAGGATGTGCGCCGCCGGAGCGTGAACGCGCAGCAGCTGGCGCGTGAGCGGCTCAACTGGGAACGGACGATCGACCCCCTCGACGCCTTCTGCCGCCGGCCGGTCCGCGCCTCCCGCGGCCCTTCCGGTGTCCTGGTCGGCGACCCGAGAGAGGCCCGAGACCTCCGAGCCGAGCTCGACGCCCTCCACTCGACGAAGACGTTCCGTGCCCTCCGCCCGTTCCGGCGTGCCTACGCCCGCCTGCGGGGCCGCCGGGTGCCCTGAGCGCCGATCCGGTCGCGCGCCTCCTCCAGCACCTCGGCCACGGTCTGGTCGAGCGGGATCTCCGGCCGCCACCCGGTCGCGCCGTGCAGCTTGGCCGAATCGCCGACCAGGCGGGGAACCTCGACCGGTCGCACGAGCACCGGGTCGACGACGAGCTCCAGCGAGCGATCCGACAGCGCGAGCATCGCCCGGGCGATGTCGCCCACCGACACCCCTTGTCCCGAGCACACGTTGTAGGCCTCCCCCGGTTCCCCGTGCTCGACGAGCAGCCGGTAGGCGCGCACCACGTCGCGGACATCGCTCAGGTCGCGCATCGGCTCGAGCGCCCCTACCCGCACGGTGGGCTCGCCGGCGAGCTCGGCGTCGGCGATGCGCCCGGCCAACGCGGGCACGAGGAAGTCGGGTCCCTGGCCGGGCCCGGTGTGGTTGAAGGCCCGGACCCGGAGGGTGCCGAGCTGCTCACCCAGATACGCCTGGAGGGCCAGTACGTCGGCGGCCGCCTTGCTGGCGCCATAGGGCGTGATCGGGCGCAAAGGGGCGTGCTCGTCGAGGGGGAGATCGCGCTCGTCCACGGCTCCGTAGACGTCGGCACTTCCCACGACGAGGACACGACCGACGTTGGCTCCGGCACAGGCGCGCAGCACGTGGAGTGTGCCCTCGGCATTGACGCGGAACACGTGCGCGGGTGCGTCCCACGCGTTCCCCACATGGCTGATCGCAGCGAGGTGGTAGACGACGTGGGGCGCGGCGTCCTCGACCGCGACGCGGACGGCGGCGGCATCCGTGACATCGACGGGCTCGTCGTCGTGACGGTCGAGGGAGATGACGTCGTCGTCGCACGCCTGGAGGTGCGCCACGAGATGTCGGCCGACGAACCCGTCGGCGCCGGTGACGATCGCTCTCATGCAGTCACCGTGGCGCGCAACCGGTGGTAGAGGCGGGAGAGCTCCTCGCCGGCGCGGTCCCAGGAGAAGCGCGCGACCCGATCGCGCCCCCGTTCCAGGAGCTTCGTCCTCAGGTCGGCGTCGTCGAGCACGGCGGCCAACCCCTGCGCCAGCTGCTCGTGGTCACGGGGATCGACGAGCACGGCGGCGTCCCCGAGGACCTCGGGGAGCGCGCCGGCGCGGGCGGCGACGACCGGGATATCAGCGGCCATCGCCTCCAGCGGCGGATGGCCGAAGCCTTCGTAGAGGGATGGGTACGCGAACACCGCCGCGCCCGCCAGCAGGTCGCGGCGGTCGGTCTCGGAGAGGTAGCTCATGCGCCGAATCCGACTGCCGTGGCGCGCCGCGGCGCAGGCGGCGAGCAGCGCGTCCTGGTCCCAGCCGTCCGGTCCGGCCACGACGAGACGGAGGTCGGACGACGCGTCCGCGGCCACGTCGAAGGCACGTACGAGCGTGGGGAGGTTCTTGCGGGGTTCGACGGTGCCGAGCGCGAGTACGTACCGGTCGGCGCCGGTGAGCCGGCGGCCGGCGTCGGCGTTGCCGCCCCCGCTCGCCCGGAGGCCGGGGTACACCCGTACCACTCTCTCGGACGGCAGCGCGAACTCCTCGCGCACCTCGGCCGCGACGAAGTCGCTCACGACGTGCACGGTCGCACCCCGGTCGAGTGCACGCCGGATCAGGCGCGGATAGCGGCGCACGTCGGCGGTGCACATCTCGGGGTACCGGGCGAACGTGAGGTCGTGGATGGTCGTGACCACCGGTACCCGGGCGGGCGGCGCCACGAAGTTGGCGGCGTGGACGACGTCCACCGGGCCGGTCCAGCGCTCGACCATGGGCGAGTTGGCCCGGAGCCATAGGGCCCGGGCCAGCCGGGCCGGGAACCGGGCGGTGGCCGACCGGGTGCCGGTGGGCACGAGACCGACCAAGCCGTCTCGCCCTCTCCAGGTCACCGCGAACGTCACCAGCTCGAGCTCGGGCCGGTCGGCCAGCGCCTCGACGAGACCGGCGGTCGCATGCCCCACCCCGGTGCGCCGCCCGAGCAGCGACGTCCCGTCAACGGCCACTCGGAGCGGGCTCTGCCTGTCCACGTCAGCGTCGATCCTACGGAGATTGGCGATCAACCTGGTGCTCAAGTGCCCCTCTGGGGCCGCCGAAGCTAAGGGGTGCCTCTGTCCCCTTCTGGTACGAACGTGCCGCCCCTGATGCCCGCCCCCCGGCGCCGTCGGCTCACCCTCCTGCCCGTGGGGGCAGCACTCTCCGTGGTCTTGACCACCGCGTTCGTGGTGATGCCGGGCCAGGAGGACGCAAGCGCCCCGCAGACCACGACCGAGCAGGTCGACCTCACCCAACCGGGCGAGCCGGTCGCTCCCGGCTGGAGCGCCGAGACCGAGCGCGCCCCGAACCTCGTCGGTGTCGAGTGGCAGGGCGACCCGGCGGCATCGTTCACGATCGAGACCCGCGACGCCACCGGGACCTGGGCAACCGCCGGCTCGCTCAGCACGCCACCCCCCGACGAAGGACCCGACGACGGCTCACCCGAGGCGGCCGGGCGCGCCGGCGGCAACGTGAGCGAGCCGCTCTGGGTCGGCGACGACGTCACCGGTGTCCGCGTGCGCCTCGACGACGGCTCCGCCGCCGATGTCGATCTGCACACGGTCGATTCACCGCCCGCCTCCGCCCCCGACGGTGCGGCCGCGGCGGCGGCCGGCGTGCTGCGCGCCGGGGCGAGCACCGCCGACCGGCTGGTCATCGCCGCCATCGGCATCGCGTTCGCCGGCATCCTGGTCGCGTGGGGTGTGCGCCGTGACCGGCGACCACCGCGCCGGCGCCGGCGGGCGCTCCCGGTCACCGTCGGGCTCGTGGTGGTCGTCGCGCTCACCGCGTGTGCGCCCGTCAAGAGGGCGCCGGTCCCCGGGATGGCCAACGTGGTCACCCGAGCGAGCTGGGGCGCCGACGAGAACCTCCGATTGACCAACTGCCCCGAGGGTCCGACCTACATGTCCAGCCTGCAGTTCGGGGTCGTCCACCACACCGTCAACTCGAACAACTACTCGTCGTGGGACGGGCCGGCCCTCGTGCGCGGTATCTACGCCTACCACACCCGGTCACTCGGCTACTGCGACATCGGCTACAACTTCCTGGTCGACAAGTACGGGGCGGTCTACGAGGGCCGCTACGGCGGCATCGACCAAGTCGTGATGGGCGCTCACGCGCGTGGCTTCAACACGTCGAGCCTCGGAGTGGCGATCATCGGCGACTACCGCACGACGCCGCCCACGAACGAAGCGATCGAAGCGGTCAAGCAGGTGCTCGTCTACAAGTTCGGGCACCACCGCACCAATCCGCGCGCTTACTTCTATTACACGACCACCGGAAACGAGAAGTACGGCCCGGGCACCCAGGTGCTGCTCGCGCCCACGTCGTACCACCAGGCCACCGGGAGCACCGAGTGTCCTGGGCAACGGGTCATCGATCGGATTCCGGAGATCTACGACCAGGTCGCGACCCGGCTCGGCTACTGACTGAACGCTCGTCAGATCTCGAGCGGTTCGTGCTCGATTGCCGCGACGAGCGGGGCGACGCTGTCGGGCACACCGGCGCGCATGCGTTGGAGCAGGAGCGCGCCCATGGCGACCACCGAGACCAACGACCCGGCGAGGTACCCGAGCTCGACCCGCAGGAACAGGTCGTCGCCGACCGCGGTCACGCCCGCGAACGCCACGATCCCGGCGATCCACGCCGCCGTCGCCTTGGCGTGGCCCATCAGCGCGATCAGGGCCTGGGCCAGGGTCAGCGCCAGGATGAACGCCCCGCTGCCGGCGGCGAGGAGGGCGAGGTCGCGGTGGCCGAGGGTGAACTTCTCGCCGAAGAGGATCTCTCCCGCCCACGGTCCCGCGGTGAAGCCGGCGACGACTCCGATAACCCCGATGCCGACCACCACGACGATGAGGCGCCGGAGCCCCGTCTTGAAGTCGTCGTGGCGGCCCGCGCCCGCGAGGCTGGCGAGCTTGGGGAGGAGCGCGGCCTGGACCGCCTGGAACAGCAGGATCGGGATGCGGGCGAGGAAGAAGCCGACGATGAAGTCGGCCACCGCGTCGCGCTCGCCCGCGGTCGCGAGCACCGTCGCGCCGAGCACGGCGGCGTACCCCAGCGTCTGCGCGAGCAGCGACCCGACGAACAGGTAGCCGAGCGCGGTCGAGAGCTCGGAGTAGGGCGCGTCCGGTCCCGGCTTGAAGAGGCCGTGCTGCCCCCAGAGGGCGATCACGCTGGACAGCGCGGGAGGGATCGCCAGCGCGAGGCCGTAGTACAAGGGATCGTCGATGCCGGCCAACCACAGCACGACGACCGGCGCGACCCGGACGACGCCCTCGATCGCGAGCAGCAGTCCGTAAGGGCCGAAGCGGCCGTTGCCGGAGAGCGTCCCTCGCGTCAAATGCTCCACCGCGTACGACGCCAGGGCGATCGCGAAGCACACGAGCAGCGCGGTCCGGCCGTGGAACAGGTTGTCGCTCAGCGGCCCGCCCGCGGCCAGCGCGGCGACGATCAACACCACGGTCAGGACGCCGCCGAGGAGCGCGGCCCGCTTGATCAACGGGCCCCCA
>JACDBD010000111.1 GCA_013695115.1 Actinomycetota bacterium
CGGTGAGATCGGGGCGAACGAGTGTTTCGGCGAAGCCGGCGTTCCGGGCGCGCTCGATCGCAGCGTCCCGCTGGTGCGGCGCGAGCTCGCACACGAGCGCTCCCCCGGGCTCGAGCCACGCCGGCGCGTCCGCCACGATGACCTCTATCGCCTCGAGACCGGTCGGTCCGCTCACGAGCGCGTCCACCGGTTCGTGCTCACGGACGTCCGGCGAGAGCCCGGCGAGCTCCGCCTCACTCACGTACGGCGGGTTGGCGACGACCATTCGCAGCCGGCCTCGAATCTCCGCGGGCAGCGCGTCGAACCAGTCGCCGCGAGCCAGGCGCACCCGGATTGCCGGCTGCCCGGCGCCGGCCAGGTTGGCGCGCGCCACCGCCAACGCGTCCTCGCTCGCATCGGTCGCCCAGACCTCCGCGTCGGGGAGCTCCGCCGCCAGCGCGAGCGCGAGTGCCCCCGACCCCGTGCCCAGATCGGCGATCGTGTACGCCGCGGCCGTCCCCGTCCACGGATTGGGCGCGCCGCGACGGCCACCGAGCCGCTGCGCCTCCTCGATCGCGACCTCAGCCGTGACCTCGGTCTCGGGGCGCGGGATCAAGACCCGCCGGTCCACCAGCAGGTCGAGGCGGCGGAACGACCATTCACCCAGGACGTACTGGAGGGGCTCGCCGCCGGCGCGACGCTCGAGCATCGCGGTGAGGTTGTCCTCGCCGCGTGTCGGCACCGGTTCGGCTTCGGACGCGACCAGCTCGGCGCCTTCGTATCCCGAGATCTGTTCGACCATCCAGCGCGCCTCGCTGCCGGGGTCGGGCACGCCCGCGGCGCGCAGCTCGCGCTCAGCCCGCGCTCGCAGTTCCCGCCAGCTGGCGCCCTCAGCCGTTGCCGGCACCCAGCTGGTCGGCTCGCTCGGCGGCGGCAAGGGCGTCGACGATCTCGTCGATCTGGCCTCCAAGCACCTGGTCGAGGGAGTGCAGGGTGACGCCGACGCGGTGGTCGGTGACCCGGTTGTCCTTGAAGTTGTAGGTGCGCACCTTCTCGGAGCGTCCGCCCCCCTTCACCTGGTCGCGCCGGGTCGACGACAACTCGTGGGCCTGTTGCTCACGCTCGAGCTCGAGGAGGCGCGATCGCAGGATGCGCAGCGCCTTCTCCTTGTTCTGGAGTTGGCTCTTCTCGTCCTGGCAGGTCACGACCAGCCCGGTCGGCTTGTGCGTGATCCGCACCGCCGAGTCGGTGGTGTTCACCGACTGCCCGCCCGGGCCGCTGGAGCGATAGACGTCGACCTCGAGCTCGTTGGGGTCGATGCGGATGTCGACCTCCTCGGCTTCGGGCAGCACCGCGACCGTGGCCGCGCTGGTGTGGACCCGGCCCTGGCTCTCGGTGACCGGCACCCGCTGCACCCGGTGGGGCCCGCCCTCGTGCTTGAGTCGGTCCCACGCGTCCGGGCCCTTGACGACAAACGAGATCTCCCGGAAGCCGCCCATGTCGGACGGCTGGCTCGCGAGCTCCTCCACCTTCCAGCCGTGGTTCTCGGCGTAGCGCTTGTACATGGTGAAGAGGTCGCCGGCCCAGAGGTTCGCCTCCTCGCCGCCCTCCGCGCCCCGGATCTCGACGATGACGTTCTTGCCCGTGTTGGGATCCGCCCGCACCAGCAGCTCGCGGAGCCGGCCATCCAGCTCGGCCAGCGCGGTCTCCTTGTCCTCGACCTCGGCGCGCAGGTAGTCGCGCATCTCCCCGTCGGCCTCGCCCTCGAGCAGCTCCCGGGCATCGGCGACGTCCTGCTCGACCGCGCGGTACTCCCGGTACGCGTCGACCACCGGCTTGAGCTCGGCGTGGCGCCGCCCGGCGTCGCGCGCGGCCGCCTGGTCCCCGGCCGCGTACAACTCGGGGAGACGGGACTCGAGCTTCTCCAGCTCGGCCTCGAGATCGGTGAGGCGCTCGAACATGCGGCCAGGGTACCGGGGTGGTGCCCGTCCTCCGGGCTACGAACGAAAGATCGGCAGCGGGTCGAAGTCGTCGCCGAGGACGGGTCGCGACTCGACGCCGAGCCAGTCCAGACCGGTGGCGTACAGAGCACGGAAGTCGACGTGGTGCTCGAGGTTGCCCCCGCGGTCGAGCGTCCCCAGGTTCGGCGGCGTTCCGTAGCGACCGCCCCGCACCTGGGCGCCGGCGACGAAATGCACGTTGGCGGTGCCGTGGTCGGTGCCGCTGCCGTTCTCGGCCGGGCGGCGGCCGAACTCGGAGACGGTCATGAGCGCGACGTCCTCGTCGGCGCCGACGGTGGTGAAGAACTGCTCGATGCCGTCGTCGAGCTGCTGCATGAGCAGCGGGTGGCGGTCGGCCTGGCCCTGATGCGTGTCGAAGTCGCCGATGCCGTTGATGTAGATCACCCGCGGCTTCGCCTTCGACGTGACCAAACGCGCTGCCAGCGCCAGCGAGTCGACCACCGTGCGGTCGCCGTAGCGGCCCTGCCCCGTCATGGCCGCCTGCTCGTCGTCCGCCGCCGCCTCCTCCCTGTCCGCTTGGTCACCGTCGCTTTCACTGCTCGATTCGCTCAGGGCGCGCTCGAGGTCGGTGCGGGCGGTCCCGGTCAGGCCGATCGCCCGCTCCACTTGGTCGACCAGCGTGGTCGCGTCGACCGACCCGCTCGCGCTCGCCGACCTTCTGTCCTTGGAGTGGTGGCACAGGGCTCAGTGTCGCCCCGATCTGTCAGCGGAATGTGAAGGCCCCCTGAGGATGCGTTCAGCCGGTCAGCTGGTTCGCCACGCCTCCAGCACGGAGTTGTCGCCGCCGGCGCTCTGCTCCGCGACCTGGTCGAGGAACTGGTGGAACTCGTCGGCGCCGGCGCGGTCGGCCATCGCCCGGGGGATGGCGGGAAACTCGTAGTCGGGCGACGGCAGCGGCGGGTGGTCCTCGGCGGGCTTGCGGGCCATGACCTTGTCGACGATCGGTGCCAGGCGCTTCGCCTTGTCGCGCTCGTGTTGGGGATCGCGGTCCTTGAACTCGGGCAGGACCTCGCGCCCGAACAGGTCGAGGCTCTCCATGATGTGCTCGTGGCGGTTCTTGCCCGACTGGCTCACGAAGATGACCTGGTCGACGCCGCACTCCTCGTAGCGGTGGAGGTACTCGCGGATCTGATCGGGCGTCCCCACCGCACCGCGCAGGCCGCCCAGGCCGTTCTCGACCACCTTGGCTCCGAGCCGGTCGTTGTTCGCGGCCGCGGCGTGCACCGCGGCAGGGTCGTAGCCCTGCTCCGCCCGACGCTTCTGGTACTCGGCCCAGACGTCGGTCTTGCCCGGGTGATGGCGCCCGAAGACGTAGTAGTGCGCCAGCGAGTAGCCGAAGAAGTTGGCGCCCTCCAGTCCGCGTAGCAGCGCCTGGTCCTCGTCGGGGTGGCACATGAACGTCGACACGCAGGCGACGTTGGCGTTGACCGCGTCGCCGATCGGCACCCCCTGCTCCTCGAGGGTCTCGTAGTAGTCCTTGATCCAGTAGCGCGCCTCTTCGGGGTCGACGAACGCGAACGTCAGCGCGCCGATCGCCTTCTGGGCGGCTAGGTGCATGGTGTCTCGTCGGCTGCACGCCACCCACACCGGCGGGTGGGGCTTCTGCCGGGGCTTGGGCACGACGTTGCGGGGCGGCATCGTGACCCACTTCCCGGCGTGGCCGGTGAACGGCTCCTCGGTCAGGCAGCGCAGCGCGACCCGGAGGCCCTCCTCCCACATCGGCCGCTTGTCTTCGGGGTCGATGAGGAAGCCGCCGAGCTCGGCTTCCGACGACGACTCGCCGGTGCCGAAGTCGACCCGCCCACCCGACACGAGGTCGAGCATGGCGATGCGCTCGGCTACCCGGGCGGGATGGTTGAACGCCGGCGGCGTCTGCACGATGCCGTGGCCGAGACGCATGTCCTTGGTGCGCTGCGACACCGCCGCGAGGAACACCTCGGGCGCGCTCGAGTGGCTGTACTCCTCGAGAAAGTGGTGCTCGACCTCCCAGACGTACTCGATGCCGAGCGAGTCGGCGAGCTCGCACTGCTCGAGCGCCTGCTGGAGCAGCTCGAACTCCGACTCGTCGTCCCAGGGGCGGGGGAGCTGATGCTCGTAGAACAGGCCGAACTTCACGTCTGCGCCTCCGTGCTGAGCGCGTCGAGCTCCTCGAGCAGGTCGTCGCCGCCCGGATTCGCCCGCACTGCGCGCTCGATCTCGCGCCGGGTCGTCTCGCGCTGCTGCTCGCGGCGGGGTCCGAGCGAGTCGGCCAGGCCCCGGTCCCAGAGCTCGCCCACGACCTCGGTCCCGGGGATCTTCCGTCCCGACTCGCCGACGAACGTTCGGTCGCGCATCTCGGTGATGGCGGTCTTGAGGTACTCGACGTGGGGGGTCTCGTCCCGGCGAATGTAGGAGACGACCCGTGCGGCGTCGCCATCGCCGGCAACGAGATCGGCGTCGGACAGCACGGCTTCGGCCCACGCAAACGTGTGGAACGCCGAGATCTCGATGAGCAGGATGCCGATCATCCGCTGCACGAGCATCTCGAGCCCGAAGTCGAGGTCGGTGAACACGAGCTGATCCTCCATCTGGCGGCGAATCCGCTCCGGGTCGGGCGCACTCCCACCGCTGCCACGAAGGCCCATGCGCTCGAGCATGGTCGCGGTCTGGTCCTCTGTGATCGGCTCCTCGAACGCGATGTCGCGCGCCGCGAACCACATCTGCTTGTGGCCGGCCTCGTCCTCGAAGCCGGCTTCGTCGCGGGCGTGGGCCTCGAACAGACCGCGGTTGAGGTGGGCGGTCGCGGTGCCGGTGATGCTGTCGTCGAAGAAGCGCTGAATGTCGCCGACGTCCGCGTAGCGGATCATGGCGCCGAAGCCCTCGACGGTGCCGATCCGGGTGAGGACGGTGATCATCGGCTCGCGCACCCCGGAGCGCAACAGGAACTTGGCCTGGGCGACGTTGGGGTAGCTCTCGGGCCAGGTCGACAACGGCACGTCGATGAGCTCGGTTCCGAACTGCTCGCGGTGGTGCCGCTGCCAGGCGTCGATCGCGGGCGAGCGGTTGCGGGTGCGCGGGGACCGGTACTCGCCGGCGGCGTCGAAGCCGCCGTGGCAGCGCACGCCCGCGGCGACCAGCGGCTCGGCGATCTCGTCCGAGGCGAGCAGCTCCGTCTCGGTCCACTCGGTCTGGACGTTGTTGGAGGGGAGCTTGCTCACGACCCGAGCCTAAGACTCTTGCACGCAGAGTGCAAGAACATGGTGCCCGATGTCACGCAGACGGAAGCGCGCGAACGTCAGGGAGCGGGCTACAGCGCGCCGCGGAACGCGGGCAGCGCGGCCAGCGCCGGCTGCGGACGCCGGGCCTCGACCTCGCTCAGCTGCTCGGCGGTCATGACCGCCTTCAGCGAGGTGATCGCAACCTCGAGCTGGTCGAGGCTCGGTTGGCGGGTCGTGAGCTTCTGCAGCGCCAGCCCGGGCCGCATGAGGACGCGCATCCACGCCTTGTCCATGTGCCGGGCGGCAAACCGGATGATCTCGTAGCTGATGCCGGCGATGAGCGGAATGAGCAGCACCCGCGACGCGATCAGCAGCGGGAGCGCCGGCCGGCCGAAGAACGCGTACACGACGATGGTGATCACCATCACGGTCAGGAGGAAGTTGGTACCGCAGCGCACGTGCTCGGTGGTGAAGCGCTGCGCCGACTCCGGTGTCACCTCGACTCCGTTCTCGTAGGCCGCGATCGCCTTGTGCTCGGCGCCGTGGTACTGGAACACGCGCTTGATGTCGGCCATGCGCCCGATGAGCAGGATGTAGCCCATGAACAGGCCGATGCGGAGCGCGCCCTCGGCGGCGTGGAGCCAGAACCCGTCGAGGGGCAGGACCCGGTTGAGGCCCCGGGCGCCGAACGCCGGCAGCAGGATGAAGATGGCGGTGAAGACGGTCAACGCGACCGCCATCGTCCAGCCGATCGCCTTGGAGGAGAGTTGCTCTTCCTCGGGCACCTGCTTGTTGGCCGACCACGTCAGGGCCTTGAACCCGAGCGTCAGCGACTCGGCCAACGTCACCACCCCGCGTACGAGCGGGATCTTCGACCAGCGCTCGGCCCAGCGGGGCGCGTCGTGGACCTCGACCTCGATGTCGCCGTCGAGCGTGCGCACGGCGACGGCCCAGGCGCGCTCGCCGCGCATCATCACGCCTTCCATCACGGCCTGCCCGCCCATGTACTTCGGCAGGGGCTGACGCGCCACCGGGTTAGGCCTTCTTCTTGGCGGCGCTCGTCTTGGCGGCGCTCGTCTTGGCGGCGTCGGCCTTGGCGTACCGGCGCTGGAAGCGCTCGACCCGCCCGCCGGTGTCGACCAGCTTCTGCTTGCCCGTATAGAAGGGGTGGCACTCCGCGCACAGTTCGGCCCGCAGCTCGGGCACGGTCGAGCGGGTGGTGAACGTGTTGCCGCACGAGCAGGTCACGCGGCACTCGACGTAGTCGGGGTGGATATCCGCTTTCATCGCTTCTCCAGTGTACGACCCGATTTACGAGCCGGGACTCGGCGCCTTGGCGATCTCGGCGAGGAACTCGTCGTTGCTCTTGGTGGTGCGGATCTTGTCCATGAGCAACTCGAGGCCCTTGCCGTCCTCCAGGGCATTCAGCACCCGCCGCAGCTTCCACACCTGCTGGAGCTGGTCGCGGTCGAACAGCAGCTCCTCGTGGCGGGTGCTCGACCCCTCGACGTCGATCGACGGGTAGATCCGCCGCTCGGACAGGCGCCGGTCGAGGCGTAGCTCCATGTTGCCGGTGCCCTTGAACTCCTCGAAGATCACCTCGTCCATCCGGCTGCCGGTCTCGATGAGGGCGGTGGCGATGATGGTCAACGACCCGCCTTCCTCGATATTCCGCGCCGCGCCGAAAAACCTCTTGGGCGGGTACAGGGCGGTCGAGTCGACACCACCCGAGAGGATCCTCCCCGACGCGGGCGCCGACAGGTTGTAGGCGCGGGCGAGGCGGGTGATGCCGTCGAGCACGATGACGACGTCCTGGCCCATCTCGACCAGGCGCTTGGCCCGGTCGATGGTGAGCTCGGCCACCTGGGTGTGCTCCTCGGACGGGCGGTCGAACGTGCTCGCCACCACCTCGCCCTGGAGCACGTGGCGGCGCATGTCGGTGACCTCCTCGGGCCGCTCGTCGACGAGCAGCACCATGAGGTGCACCTCGGGGTTGTTGCGTTCCACCGAGTAGACGAGTTGCTTGAGGATGGTGGTCTTGCCCGCCTTCGGCGGCGACACGACCAGGCCGCGCTGGCCCTTACCGATGGGCGAGATGAGGTCGACGATGCGCCCGGTCATGTTGAGCGGGTCGTCGTCGAGCTCGAGCCGCAGCTGCGAGTCGGGGAACAGCGGCGTGAGGTCCTCGAAGCGGGGGCGGGCGCGCGCCTCGTCGGGGCTCATGCCGTTGATCTCGTCGACGCGCAACAGCGCGGGGTACTTCTCGGTGCGGGCCGCGGGCCGGGTCATGCCCTTGACGTAGTCGCCCTTGCGCAGCGAGAACCGCTTCACCTGCGACGCCGAGACGTAGACGTCCTGGGGACCGGCCAGGTAGCCCGTCGCCCGCAGGAAGCCGTAGCCCTCGTCGCGTAGGTCGAGCAGGCCCTCGGTCGGCTCGGGCTCGCCCTGGGGCTCGGCATCCTCGCCCTGGCGCTCGCGCCCCCGGCGGCGGCGGCGGCGGCGGTTGCCCTCGCCGTAGCTCTGGCGCTCGTCCTCCCCGTCAGCCTTGGGCCCGTCGGCCTTGGGCCCGTCAGCCTTGGGCCCGTCAGCCTTGGGCGGGTCGGTACGGGGCTCGTTGGTGCGCGTCCGGGTGG
>JACDBD010000146.1 GCA_013695115.1 Actinomycetota bacterium
CGAGCAGCAGCCACAACGCCGGGACCACCGGAATCGCGGACAGGGTGCGCAGGACGAGCGCCGGCGACAGCGCCACCACCGGGTTCGCGTCTCCCCGTTCCGCGACCAGCGTGGCGGCGATGCGGTCGAGCCCGAGGAGGAGCAATGACGACAGGATCAGCACCGCGTAATACGCCCAGACCACGTCCTCGACCGTCGCTTCGGGAGCGAGGTTGGGGAAGGCCAGGAACGCGACCATCAAAGCCGCCGCCGAGAGCTGGCGGCCGGCCGCGAGCTTGCCGACGGACGCGAGGAAGGTCCCGAACTCGCCCCGGCCCCGGACCGTCACGGGATCATTCGGACGCCGGGCTGTGATCCCGCGCCGCGCACTCGAGGTAGAGGGCTTCGAGCTTGGGGATCGTCTGCTCGAGCGAGAATTCGGTCGCGGTCTCCCGTGCTGTCGTCACGAGGCGGTATCTGAGCTCGGGGTCGTCGATCAGCGCGAGTACCGCGGCCGCGGCCGCGTCGGGATCCTCTGGCGCGACGAGCGTGCCATTCGCGCCGTCGCGGATGATCTCCTGGTTGCCGTCGGCGGTCGTGGCGACCACCGGGACCTCTGCCGCCATCGCCTGAGGGATGACCAGCGGAAGGCCTTCCCACCGCGACGTGAGCAGGAAAACGTCGAACGCCGGGAGTAGGGAAGGCACGTCGTCGCGCAGGCCAGTCAGTACCAGTTGATCGCTCACGCCGAGCTCGGCCGCCAGCTGCTCGACGTCGGCTCGCAGAGGCCCGTCGCCCACCATCACGAAGCCGGCATCGGGACGGCGCCCGGCGATGGCCGCGGCCGCCCGCATCCACGTGAGCGGGGCCTTCTGGTCGCTCAGCCGGCCGACGGTCCCAATGATCGGACCATCGGCCGAGAGTCCGAACCGCGCCCGCGCGACGGACCCGGTGCCGGCGCCGGCGGTGTAGGGCGCGAGGTCGTTCAGATCGCGGATCGTTGTGTACTGCTCCGGCGTTCCGATGCCGGCGGCGAGCCCCTTCGCACGATCGAGGTAGGAGACAGTGACCAGGCGCGTGCACCACTTCGCGGCACGCCGTTCGAGGCGCCGATAGATCGCGCGGGTCGACGATGCCATGTGCTCGTGGAAGCTCCAGCCGTGCACGGTGTGAAGGACGGCGGGCACGTGCTCACGGTGGGCCGCCAGCCGGCCCAGCACGCCCGCTTTGCTGCTGTGCGTGTGGACGATGTCCGGCTCCTCCTCCCGGAACAGCCGCCGCAGATGATGCAGCGCCTGGCGGTCCCGCGCCGGATGGATCGCCCGCTGGAGCCCGGGCACGGTCATCACCCGCAGACCGAGCGCACGAAAGCGCTCGGTGTAGTCGCCCTGGCCCTCCGGCGGCGGGCCGCTCACGAGTGTGCTGTCGAACGACTGCCGGTCCACGTGCGCGCAGGCGTTTGCCGCGGCCTCGGTCGCGCCTCCCACGTCGAGGTGCGTGATGACCTGGAGGACCTTGAGCCGCGATCGCGATGCCATCGTGCCGCTCGGCTAGATGGGCCGGAGCACCACGTCGAACCCGTTGACCAGCAGATCTTCCTCGGGGCGTGACCGGAACTCCGGCGCCAGTCGCTCACGCGGCGTCGGGAGCTGGTCCCAGTACTCGATGCGGGTCACCTCGACTTCGAAGTCGGCCTCTCGGAACAGCTCGAGCATGCGCCGAAACCCCACCCGGTTGGTGTAGAAGCCCGACCGGGCGAGCAGCTTCGACTCCCAGACCCGGTGCGCGAACCTCAGGTTGTTGAGGGCTTCGTCGAGATGGTCGCGCAGGTCGACCTGGTGCGAGGCGACGCCGTCGGGCGCCATGACCCGCCGCAACTCCCGCAGCAGCTCGGGCAGCTGCGGTTCGGCGACGTGCTCGAGGACGGCGTGCGACCAGGCGATGTCGATCGAGGCCGAGTCGAGGGACCGCAAGGAGTCGAGACCCTGCGTGAGGTAGCTGGCGTGGCAGCGCTCGAGGATGTCGTCGAGGGATCGGGCGTGACATACGCCGACGTCGACTCCCCACCGGTCGGAGATCAGACGGTCGAGCTCGTGGTAACGATCGAGGGACCGGGAGGTGTTGTCCCCCACGTCGACCGCCACGATCGACGCCGCTCCTGCGGCATGGGCCAGCACCGCCGAGAACAACATCTCGCCGGGACCGAGCTCGAGCAGGCGGGCACCGTCCAGCGCGGGGCGCTCCATCCCGAACGCGGGGTCGAGGTCGAAGAGACCGAGCGAGTCGTCGCCTCGCTCGTCGACGGGCCGGCGGAACCGGCTCGTGTTCCGGTCGAACGCCGCCATGGCGTAGGTCGGCGAGTCCATGTATCCGAGCCGGAAGATCCCGAACTTCCGCAACGTCGTGTAGGACACCGGAAGCCGCGAGAGCACCACCTTGGCGAGGATCTTGGCCCGCCAGAGCGTCGCAGCACGGAACCGGTCACGGATCGTCGGCCTCGATCGACGGACACGCATCACAGGAGGGCCATCACGGCCGTCAGGTACAGGCCGCCGGCGATCGCAGCCAGGAGACCGCGAGCGACGGGCGTCTGAGCGATGCCCGCGATCACGATCGCCGCCGCGGGCAACGTCGCCAGTGCCTGCCGGGTGAGGATCGGATAGTAGAGGCCATCGGAGACATAGTTGTAGAGGACGAGCACCGGAGACGAAACCACCAGTGCGACCAGGGTCGCGACTCCGAGCGTCGTCAATCGATCGGACGGTTTGAAGCTGATCGCCGCCGCGACCAGCGCGCCCACGACCAGGAGCGCGGTCGCGCCGACGAACACCTGGTACGGCTCGCTTGCGAGGGTCCCCGGCATGTATCCCTCGATCGGCGGAACGACCCCGAAGAGCGTGTCGCGTCCGAGCACCAACCCCACGTCGAGGTGGTCGATGTCGAACAGGGTCCTGGCCGGGTGCCCGCTGAGGTCGACGTCGTGGGCGAAGAGGTTGTACACGAGCTTCCACCCGAAGATGGCCACGAAGGATGCGGCTCCCATCGCGGCGGTGGCGCCGGCGTAGGCCGTCCACGGTTGCCGGACGTTCTCGCGGTCGAGCCCGCGGTAGGACGCGAATGCCCGTGCGCTGAAGTAGGCGACCACCACGATCACGCCCATGATGTTGGTCGTGTCGAGTGACGCGCAGAAGAATGCGCTCAGCCCCAGGAGCCACATCGATCGACGCCCCTGCTCCCAGGCGAGGGCGGCGAGCAGCACCGCGGCTCCGCCGATGAACGCGGCCCCGTCAGGATTGACCGTCGTCGACGCGTGCAACAGCGCCGGAGAGGCAGCTACGAGCACAAGGGCGAGCACGAGTGGAACTCGAGCGACCCCGAGGTACTCGCCCGCTCGGAGCACCAGGTACATGCCGACCAGCAACCACACCGCGCCGAGCAGCCGGGCCCAGGTCACGATGCTGTCGTCGGGCGGCGATGGCGCGCGCAGGGCACGCGCGGCGACGCCCGTGAGCACGTAGTAGTAGGGAGTGTGCGCGCTCGCCTGGTTCCAGCCCCTGTAAGCAAACGTGGCCGGGTCGTATCTCCCCTCACGGCATCGGGGAAACCTGAGTCCAGTCACCTCGGTATCAGCTTCGCGACAGGCCACCTCGTCGAGTGTCTCCTGGAGCAGCTTGTCGTCGGGCTGGACCAGGATCTGGCCCCGCGAGCCGCGGATCATCGAGTCGATGTGGGCGTACTCGTCGAACGGCGAGACCTTCGTGTAGGCGCGCACATGGAGGGGGTTGAGCACGAGAACCAGGCCCGCGAGCACGAGCATCGGGATCGCCCGAGGGAAACGGCGTGACCACCGCCCAAGCCGGTGGGACGCCGGCGCGTCGGTCGAGGGCTGCGAGTCGAGGAGCGTCATCCGTGAGCCGCGACGACCGCGGCTCCGTGACCATAGTGGAGGGGTCCGCCGAACGCCCTCCGCGTGTTTTCGGGAATCGCCTCGCTCCGACGGCCGGTAGCCTTTGTGCGTGGCCGACCATTTCCTCGAAGCGCTACGCGAGCGGGTGCTGGTCTTCGACGGGGCGTTCGGGACCTGGGTCCAGGACAAGGACCTGAGCG
>JACDBD010000148.1 GCA_013695115.1 Actinomycetota bacterium
CTCCGCCGGCTTCGAGCGTGACCCGACCGGGCAGGAACCCGGGAGTGAGCCCGAGGTCGAGCGCGCCGTGGACGTTGCCCCGGCGCAACGCGGAGAGGAACCGCACGTCGGGGAGGCCCGCCAGCGCGGCGGCTGCGTGCACGGTGGCGTCAGGCGGCTCCGCCAGCGACGGCCGACCGAGCACGACGACGACCGGTCCCTCGCGCCCCGAAACCAGGTCGCGGACCTTGTCGACGATCTCGTCGCGGACGTCGCCGGCGCCGCCGGGCGCGTGGCGGATCACGACGCCGGCGTGACGGGTCAGCCCGTGGTCGCGGGCGGCGACGTCTACGAGGGGAACGCCGAGCTCCTCAGCGGCCCGCCGCACCCGCAGGAAGAGCACCGGCAGCTCCTCCTTGAGGTCGGGGGCGAGGAGGACGATGGCGGCGGCGCGATCGCAGTCGGGGATGGTGGCGCGCGGAACGCCGAGCACGACCTCGGGCGGCAGGCCGTCGCCGAGCTGCGCGTCCACGTGATCGGTGCGCAGGACGCCCTTGGCGAAACGCGCCCACACGTAGGCGTCCTCGTTGGTCCCGCGGGCACCACCGAGGAGCGCGACCGAACCGGGGCCGTGGTCATCGCGGGCGCGGCGCAGTCCCTCGGCGGCGGCGTCGAGCGCCTCCGGCCATGACGCCTCGACCAGCGCGCCGCCCCGACGGACCATCGGACGGTTCAGCCGGTTCGGGGAGTGCACGTGCTCGTAGCCGAAGCGGCCCTTGTCGCACAGCCAGCCCTGGTTCACCGGCTCCGAGTCGACGCCGAGCAGGCGCACCAATCGGTTCGATGACGACTGGAGCGCGCCCCGACAACCCACCGAGCAGGTCGTGCAGGAGGTCTCACTGGTTGCAAGATCCCAGGGCCGGGCCTTGAACCGGTACGGCGTCGCGGTGAGCGCGCCCACCGGGCAGATCTGCACGGTGTTGCCGGAGAAGTAGGAGGTGAACGGCTCGTCGGGATAGGTGATGACCTGCATCTCGCCGCTGCGCTCGCCGAAGTCGATCAGCGGGTCGCCGGCGATCTCGGCGGCGAAACGGGTGCAGCGCCCGCACTGGATGCAGCGCTCGCGGTCGAGGAGCACGGTGTCGCTGATCGGGATCGGCTTCTCGAAGTGGCGTTTCTCCTCGACGAAGCGCGACTCGCCCGGGCCGAACGCGAGGGTCTGGTCCTGGAGCGGGCACTCGCCGCCCCGGTCGCACACCGGGCAATCGAGGGGATGGTTGATGAGCAGGAACTCGAGCACCGCGTCCTGGGCCTTGGCCACATGGTCCGCCTGCGTGTTGACGACCATGCCGTCGGCCACCGGGGTGGTGCAGGCGGGCGGCAGGCCCTTCTGGCCCTCGACCTCGACCAGGCACATGCGGCACATGCCCACCGGCTTCATGCGCTCGTGCCAGCAGAACCGGGGGATGAAGACACCGTGGTCCTGGGCGACCTTGATCAGCCACTCGCCCGGTCGGGCGTCGACTTCCTTGCCGTCGATCGTGACCTTGACGCTGCCGTCGTCGGGCCCGGTGCCGGTCGGGTTGGCGGTCATGCCGGCACCCCCGCGGTCGTGCTCACGCGGCACATCGCGATCACCTCGTCGCGGAAGTACTTGTCGAGGCTGGCGATCGCCGACACTGCGCTGGGGCCGAGCGGGCAGATCGTGGTCTGGGTGAACGGCGCGTTGACGACGCCGGGGCTGATGCCGTCGCCCACGTCGACGAGCAGGTCGAGGTCCTCGGGCCGGCCGAGCCCGTGCGAGATCCGATACAGCACCTTCTCGATCCAGCCGGTGCCCTCACGACACGGCGTGCACTTGCCGCACGACTCGTGGGCGAAGAACTTCGCTAGCCGCCACGCCACCAGCGCGGGGTTGGTGGTGTCGTCGAACACCATCACCGCGCCCGATCCGAGCATCACGCCGTACTCCTGCTGCACGACGTCCATGTCGAGGGGGACGTCGAGGTGGTCGCCGGTGAGCCACTGCGACGACGCGCCCCCGGGGATGAGGAACTTGACCTCCCGTCCGTTCGGAACCCCGCCGCCGAGGTCGGGCGCCTCGATGAGCTCCCGGAACGTCGTGCCCAACTCGACCTCGTAGTTGCCGGGTCGGTTCACATGCCCCGACAGCGAGAAGATGCGGGTGCCGGTCGACTTGCCCACTCCGAGCTCGGCGTACTTGGCGCCGCCCATGGCGATGATGTGCGGAAGCGTCGACAGGGTCTCGACGTTGTTCACGACGGTCGGCCTGGCGTACAGGCCCTCGATCGCCGGGAACGGCGGGCGGATACGGGGCATGCCCCGCTCCCCTTCCAGGCTCTCGAGCAGCGCGGTCTCCTCGCCGCAGATGTACGCGCCCGCGCCACGGTGGATCACGACGTCGAGGTCGAACCCGGAGCCGAGGATGTTCTTCCCGAGGAAGCCCTGGGCGTACGCGTCCGTGACCGCCTGCTCGAGCCGTTCGTAGCCGAGCGCGAACTCGCCCCGGATGTAGATGAACGCGAGGTGGGCCTCGATCGCGAACGCGGCGATGACGATCCCCTCGATCAGCTGATGGGGATCGCGCTCGGTGAGCATGCGGTCCTTGAACGT
>JACDBD010000161.1 GCA_013695115.1 Actinomycetota bacterium
GATCGCGTTGGATGGAGCCGCGGTGGGCACTCCTGATTTCGGATCGTCGTGCTGTCGTACCTCTTTCGAGCCACACCTCGGCGAGATCCCGGCGAGCCAGCAGCTCGTTAGAAAGCCAGACGGCCAAGCCGCCGGCAGGCACATCGAGAGCCAGCACGCCAGGGACCTCTGACGCTACGGATCACCCGCGGCGTCTTGGTGGACACTCAATCAGGCACGTCGGGCGCGCTCTCGAGCGGCGGTCTGGGGCCGTCACGACCCACGACACATCGGGCATTACCCGACGGTGCTGGGCGGTGACGTCGAGGCCGTTGCCACCGAACTTGGGATCACGCGGACGTCCTAGGGCCTCGACGGCGGCCTCCCCGTGGATGTCGCAGGGGTCGACATGACGTTCCGCCCACCTGCCCCGACTGCGCGGCCCGCTCGAACCGCGACGAACCCGCTTCCTAGCGCGCCCGCTGGTACCGGCAGACCTGCACGCCCGTCCCCGCCGTGGTGTTGGACACGAGCTCGAAGCGGCGCGCCGCGCCGTCGATCGGGAAGATGCCCTTGCCGCCGCCGAGCACGATCGGCTCGATCATCAGGTTCAGCTCGTCGACGAGGTCCGCCTCGAGCAACGACCGCACGAGCTGCGCGCTGCCCATGACGTTCACGTCGCGACCGGGTCGCTCGCGCAGCGCGGTCACGGCCGCACCGAGGTCGGCACCGCGGATCAGCGAGGTAGGCGCCCACGTGAGGTCCGCCTCGGACAGCGTGTTCGAGACGACGTGCTTCTCGACCGCGTTGATCCAGTCGGCGAACGGGTCACCGGCCCGACCAGGCCACGCGCCGGCCATGACCTGCCACGTGCGCCGGCCGTAGAGGAGCGCGTCAGTCCGCTTGGCCACCTCGTCGATGCTCGACCCCATGACCTCGGGGTCGAAGAATGGCATGGACCACCCGCCGTGCTGGAAGCCCCCGTCCGTGTCCTCGTCTCGGCCGCCGGGAGCCTGCACGACACCGTCGAGGCTGATGAATTCGCTGATGATGATTCGCATGCCGTATAAGACGATGGCACAGACCCGAACTCATCGCAGTTCTGCCCGGATCATCGCCCCCAAGGCGGTCGGCGGCGTCAGCGCGCCAGTTTGGCGTTGAGCTGGATGTCGACTCCGGTCAAGGCCTGGGAGACCGGACAGTTGGTCTTGGCGGACTCGGCCTGCTCCCGGAACGCGGCCTCATCGATGCCCGGCACATCGGCGATGCAGTCGAGCTCGATTCGAGCGATGCGAAACCCACTCTCGCCCTTCTCGAGATGGACCCGGGCGGACGTCTCGACCGCGGTCGGCGCATGGCCGGCGCGCTCGAGACCCCCGGACAGCGCCATCGAAAAGCAGCCGGCGTGGGCGGCGCCGATCAGCTCTTCGGGGTTGGTCCCGGTGCCCTCCTCGAAGCGCGAGGAGAACGAGTACTGACCCTCGAACGCGCCGCTTCCGAGGCGCATGGTCCCCTTGCCCTGCTGGAGCCCACCTTCCCAACGGGCCGTAGCCGTGCGTGCGGGCATCCGCGTCCTCCTCGGTCGTCGATCCCTCCGCCCTGCGCGGTCACCCTATGCCGAGTGCTCTGGGTCATCCCCTGTCCGCGGCCGCCTGGAGCGCGGCCACGTCCAGCTTCTTCATCCCGAGCATGGCCTTCATGGCGCGCTGGGCGCGTCCCTCGTCGGGGTCGGTCATCAGCTCGCCCAGCGCAGCTGGGACCACTTGCCACGACATGCCGTACTTGTCCTTCAGCCAGCCGCACTGGCTCTCCTCGCCGCCCTCGGTGAGCTTGTCCCAGTAGTAGTCCACTTCCTTCTGGTCGGCGCAGTCGATCAGCAGCGAGACGGCCTCGTCGAACGTGAACTCGGGCCCGCCGTTGATCGCGGTGAAGGGCTGGCCGTCCAGCTCGAAGTCGACGGTGAGAACCATGCCGGCCTCTCGCGGGCCGGCCTCGCCGTAGTGGCTGACGTTGGTGATCTTCGAGTTCGGGAACACCGAGCAGTAGAACTCGGCAGCGTCGAGGCCCGCGGTGTCGAACCAGAGGTTGGGGGTGATCCGGGGCATGGCACGTCTCCTGTCGTCGGCGTCGGGCTTTCACCCTTTTAGACCGTTGCACCGGCGAAAACTCATCGCCAACCCGGCCAGCTGCTACCCTGAGCCTCGACCGTAAAGGGGATCCCGTGAGGTCCCTACGGAGGAGAACATGACCGCGCCCGGCGCCGGAACTCCGGCCGCGCAACCGAGTAGCACCCCCGAGCCCCCTGACGGGGGTTCCTTTCTGCTCCGGGCCCACGTGCTCGACGGCGACGACCTCCGCCGGGCCTTCACGCGGATCGCCCACGAGATCGTCGAGCGAAACCATGGCGCCGCTCACGTCGTGCTCGTCGGCCTCTATACCCGCGGCCTCGCGGTCGCTGAGCGGCTGGCGGCCGTGATCGAGCAGGTCGAGGGGGTCGACGTGCCGGTCGGCGCGCTCGACGTCGCCTTCTACCGTGACGACATCGGCCTGCGCCCGATCCAGCCGCTCGGGCCTACGGAGGTACCCGTCGACCTCACCGACAAGACGGTCGTGCTGGTCGACGACGTCCTCTTCACCGGGCGAACCGTTCGCGCCGCCCTCGACGCCATCACCGAGCTGGGCCGGCCCCGCGCCGTGCAGCTGGCGGTCATGGTCGACCGGGCCCACCGGGAGCTGCCGATCCGGGCCGACTACGTCGGCAAGAACCTGCCCACCAAGCTGGCCGAGGACGTGCGGGTCCGCCTGGCGGAGGTGGACGGCGAGGACGGCATCGAAATCTGGGGCCCGCCCCCCGAGGAGGTCCGATGAGCCGCCACCTGCTCTCGGTCGACGACCTGGGACGGTCGGGCATCGACGAGATGCTCGAGCTCTCCTCCTCCTTCGTGGAGGTGACCCAGCGGGAGATCCCCAAGGTCCCGGCGCTGCGGGGCAAGACGGTCGCGTCGCTGTTCTACGAAGAGTCCACCCGCACCCGGCTGTCGTTCGAGACCGCGGCCAAGCGCCTGTCGGCCGACACTATGACGTTCGCGATCAGCAGCTCGTCGGTGAAGAAGGGCGAGAGCCTCCGCGACACCGTGCAGACGATCGCCGCCCTCGGCGTCGACGCGGTCGTGGTCCGGCACCGGGCCGCGGGCGCGCCGCACCGCATCGCCGGGTGGATCGACGCCAGCATCATCAACGCCGGTGACGGCCGCCACGAGCACCCGACCCAGGCCCTGCTCGACCTCCTCACCCTGCGCCGGCGCCTGGCCACCACCACCTTCGACGGCTTGCGCGTCGCCGTGGTCGGCGACGTCCGCCACTCGCGCGTCGCCCGCAGCACGGTGAAGGCGCTCGTCGCCGTCGGCGCCGAGGTCACCCTGGTGGGCCCGCCCACGCTGCTCCCCGAATCGCTCGCGGGATGGAACTGCGCGGTGAGTCACGAGCTCGATCCGCTCCTTCCCGAGACCGACGTCGTCTACCTCCTGCGCATCCAGAGCGAACGCCAGGACGAGGCGCTGTTCCCCTCGCTGCGCGAGTACACGACCCGCTACGGCCTGACCGCGGAGCGGGCGGGCCGGCTCAAGCCCGACACGGTGATCATGCACCCGGGCCCGATGAACCGCGGTGTCGAGATCGCAGCCGAGGTCGCCGACGGTCCCGCCTCGATCATCACCGAGCAGGTCACCAACGGGGTCGCGGTGCGCATGGCGGTGCTGTGGTCGCTGCTCGGCTCGGGAGGCTCCATTGCCTGACGAGCTGGTGATCAGGGGTGGGCGCGTCATCGACGCCACTGGCGAGCGGACGGCCGACGTACGGGTGCGCGACGGCATCGTCGCCGAGGTCGGGGAGCGGCTCGACGGGACCGCGCGGGTGCTCGACGCCGCCGGGTGTGTCGTGGCACCCGGGCTGGTCGACCTGCATGCCCACCTGCGGGAGCCGGGAGACGAGGAGGCCGAGACCATCGAGACCGGCGCCCGGGCCGCCGCCCTCGGCGGCTTCACCGCGGTGCTGGCGATGCCCAACACCGAGCCGCCGCTCGACGAGCCCGCGGTCGTGGGCTCGGTGCTCGCCGCCGGCGCGCGAAGCAGCTGCGACGTGGCCGTGGCCGGGTGCATCACGAAGGGCCGCGCCGGTACCGAGCTCGCACCCATGGGTGAGCTGCACACCATCGGCGTGCGCGTCTTCACCGACGACGGCGCCTGCGTCGCCTCGGCCGGGGTGATGCGACGCGCGCTCGAGTACGCCCGGTCGCTGCCGGGCGCAGTGGTGGCCCAGCACGCCGAGGACCCGGCGCTGGCGGCGGGCGGGCACATGCACGAGGGCGAGTGGTCGAGCCGGCTCGGTATCCCGGGACGCCCGGGCGAGGCCGAGTCCGTCATCGTCGCCCGAGACGTGATGCTCGCCGAGCTGACCGGCGGCCGGGTGCACTTCCTTCACCTGTCGACCGCCGCCGCCGTCGATCTGGTGCGTGACGCGAAGCACCGCGGCCTGGCGATCACCGCCGAAGCGGCGCCGCACCACTTCACCCTTACCGACGCCCGGTGCGAGGCGTTCGACCCCGTCTTCAAGGTCCACCCGCCCCTGCGCACCGACGTCGACGTCGACGCGATCAAGCGGGGCTTGGCCGACGGCACAATCGACGCCATCGCCACCGACCACGCCCCCCACGTCCCCGAGGCGAAGGAGCGCCCGTTCGAGGAGGCACCGCCGGGCATGCTCGGCCTCGAGACCGCGCTCGCCCTCACCCTCACCGAGCTGGTCGAGCCGGGCGCCCTCACGCTGACGGACGCGCTCGCGCTCCTCTCGTGGCGGCCGGCCGCC
>JACDBD010000225.1 GCA_013695115.1 Actinomycetota bacterium
CAGGCGCGTCGAGCGGAGGCTGCCCCGCGCCCAGGTGGAGCAGGCCAACCGCGGCGACCACGAGCGCGACGGCGCCGACGCCGATGCGCAGCGGCGCGGGTGCGATCTCGGCGAACTCGACGTCACCGTCGGCGTCGGCGGGTTCCTCGTCGACGAGCTCGACGCGGGGGCCCCAGAAGAGGAGGACGGCGGCGCCGGCACACGCGATCGGCACGAGCGCCCGGCCCTGGCCCAGCAGCATGCCGGTGCTCGACGCCAGCCCCCGGCCCACGGGGCCGACGAGCTCGGAGGTGAGCCCGAGGAGGGTCAGCGCGCCCAGGACGAGGAGAGCGACCGCGAGGGCGTCGGCTCCGTGGCCACCGAGCTGGCGGCCGGCCGCTTCCCGGCTGCGGTCCCAGGCACTGGGTCGGGCCGGGGCCCGCTTCTTGGTGGCCGGCGGGCGCGAGCGGCTGCCCTTCCCCTTGCGACGCGTCGACGCGGCCGATCCCCGGCCCCGACTCCCCATGGTTTCAACGGTAACACCGGCCCCACCAGCAACACCCGCATACCCCCGTCGTTGTAGAAGGCGATAGTCACCGCGATGAGGAACGATCAGCGGCGCCACGACCAGTGGGAGCAGCGGAGCCTTCCGGTGGCGGAGGATCACCGTGCCGGTGACGGCGAGCGCGAGCACGACCCAGAGGCTCAGCAGGTTGGCGTAGGCGAGCCAGCGCTCCCGGCCCTCGGGCTGCTCGAGGTCGATGTACTCCCCCGGTCGGAAGACGCCGGTCATGCGGCCCCCAGCGCGCTGCCACCACCACCGGGACGCGGCCCTTGTGGTGCGACATGTAGTCGAGGGCGTGCTTGCGCAGGCGGGCCTCTTCTCCCGACTGGTCGAGGCCGACCTCGTGATCGGCGGCCGCCTCGACGCCGCCACCCGGCAGACGATGCCGTTCCTCCACCGCTGGCCCTGCTCCTCGGACTCGGGTTCGACGCGGTCCTGTTCGCGGGCTGGGTGCAGGGCGACGCGTCGCCGCCGGTGCGTGGCCTCGAGGTGGCCTCGCTCGCCCAGAGCCTGATCATCGCGGGCGCGACGCTGGCGAGCTTCGGTGTCGTGAGCCGCTACCTGCTCACCGACGGAACGAGTTACAGCGCGGGGAAGTAGCCGCCGTCGACCGGGTACACCTGCCCGGTGATCCACTCGGCCGCGTCGCTGCACAGCAGTACCGCCAGCGGCGCGGGGTCGCCGACCTGCCCGAGCCGTCCGACCGGGTAGGCGCGGGCGAGGCGCTCCTCGAGCTCGGGTTGGCGCTCGATGGCGTCGGCGAGGACGCCGTGCTTCATCGACCCCAGCGCGATGCAGTTGACCGTCACGCCCTGGCGGCCGACCTCGGCGGCGAGGCCCCGCGAGAACCCCATGGCCGCGGCCTTGGCCGCGCCGTACACCGCCTGCTTGCGTTCGCCCTTCCGGCCGGCATCGGAGACGATCGTCAGGACCCGGCCCCAGCCCGAGTCGAGCATGAACGGCAGGTAGGCGCGGGTGACGCCGAGCACCGCGGCCAGGTTCAGCCGGATGAGCGGGTCCCACTCGTCGGGACCGGTCTCCACGAACGACTTCACCGTGATGCCCTCGGGCGGGATGCCGGCGTTGTTGACGAGGATGTCGACCGGCCCGGTCTCGCGCACCAACGTCGGCACGCCTTCCCGGTCGGCGACGTCGGCCACGACCGCCCGGGCGGTGAGGCCCTCCTCGCCGATCTCGGCGACCACCTTCTCCGCCCGCTCACGGTGCAGGTCGTTGACCCACACCTCGGCGCCCGCCCGCGCCATCTGGATGGCGATGGCCCGCCCCACTCCGGCACCCGACCCGGTGACGAGCGCGACGCGCCCGGCGATGAAGTTCGACCAGTCGCGGATCATGCGACCGTCAGACTTCCATGATCACCGGGATGACCGCGGGCCGGCGGCGGGTGCGCTCGTTGATGAACTTGCCGAGCGCGCGGCGGGCGTGGCGACGCAGGGTGTCGAAGTCGGTCGCGCCCTCCTCGGCCGCCTCCGCCAGCGACGCCCGCACCGCCTCCTTCGCCTCGCCGATCAGCTCCTCGGCCTCGGGGGCGTAGACCCAGCCGCGGGTGACGATCTCGGGGCCGGTCACCACTTCACCCGAGGTGGCGTCGACGGTCGCGATCACGACCACGACACCCTCCTCGGCCAGGCTCCGGCGGTCGCGCAGCACGCCGTGCCCGACGTCGCCGACGATCCCGTCGACGTAGAGATAGCCCGCCGGCACCGCCCGCTGCTCGACCTCGGCGCCGTCGCGATCGAGGGTGAGGGCGTCGCCGTCCTCGCACACCATGATCCGCTCGGGCGGGACCCCGACCTCCTCGGCCAGCTGGGCGTGGTGGACCATGTGCCGGTACTCGCCGTGCACGGGCACGAAGTACTCCGGCTGCACCAGGTTGAGGAGGAACTTCAGCTCCTCCTGCGAGGCGTGCCCGGAAACGTGGACGGGGGCGTTGCCGCCGTGCACGACCTCGGCACCGGCCCGGTGGAGCGAGTCGATGACGCGCCCCACGTTCGACTCGTTCCCCGGGATCGCGTGGGCCGAGATCACGACCACGTCGTCCTCGTTGACCTTGACCCACTTGTGCTCGTGCGCCGCCATGAGGGAGAGCGCGCTCAGGGGCTCCCCCTGGGAGCCGGTGCACACGATGCAGATCTCCCCCGATGCGTACCGGGACGTCTCCTCGATGTCGATCACGGAGTCGGACGGGAGATCGAGCAGGCCCATCTCCCGGCTGAGGCTGACGTTCTGAACCATCGACCTCCCGATGAACGCGACCCGCCGGCCCGCGCCCACCGCCGCCCGGGTGACCTGCTGGACCCGGTGCAGGTGGGAGGCGAAGGAGGCGACGATGAACCGCTTGTCGGCGTGCTCGCGGAACAGCGCCCGCATCGCGCCGCCCACGGTCGATTCCGACGGGGTGAAGCCGGGCCGCTCGGCGTTGGTGGAGTCGGACAGCAGCAGGCGGACGCCGCCGTCGCGCCGGGCGATCTCCCCCAGCAGGGCGAGATCGGTCTTGCGGCCGTCGACCGGGGTGAGGTCGAGCTTGAAGTCCCCGGTGTGGAGGATGGTCCCGGCGGGCGTGTGGTAGGCGGTGGCGAGCGCGTGCGGCACTGAGTGCGTCACCGGGACGAACTCGAGGTCGAACGGGCCGATGTCGCGTCGCTCGCCGTCGGTGACGGGGCGCAGCTCGGTGCGGTCGAGCATGCCCGCCTCCTCGATGCGGTTGCGGGCAAGGCCGAGCGACAGCTTCGTCCCGTAGATCGGCACGGGCACGTCGCGCAGGAGGAAGGCGAGACCACCGGCGTGGTCCTCGTGGGCATGGGTCAGCACGACCGCCTCGACCCGGTCGGCGTTCTCCCGCAGGTACGTGAAGTCGGGGAGGACGAGGTCGACGCCGGGCATGTCGGCCTCGGGGAACATGAGCCCGCAGTCGACGACGAGGATGCGCCCCTCGACCTCGAGGCAGAAGCAGTTGCGCCCGATCTCGCCCAGCCCACCGAGGAACACGACGCGCACCGCACCGGATTTCAGTGGCGCGACCCCGACGCTCATCCGAGCGACGGTACCACCGCGCGCGCGCGTCGCCGGCGCACGCGAAACGACCGCCCCGGGGAGGAGCGGCCGCTCGCGTGAGTGGAACGAGTTCGTGACTACGCGGTCGCGGCCGCGGCCTCCCGGTCCTTGGCGACCTCGTCGAGCGAGGCGTACTCCTCGCCGGTGTCGACCCAGTCCTCGAACTGGATCACGCCCAGCTCGGTGAACCGCTCGCGGAGCCAGCCGTCGCCGGCGTCGAGCAGCCCGAGCTTCTTGCAGTTGGGCACGATCTTCGAGAACAGCAGGGCCTGGAACGTCTTGCGCTCCGGCGCCTGCATGACGATCTTCACCGCCTCCTTGACGTCGATGCCGAAGTGGTCCCACACCTCCTGCTGGAGGAACCGGTCCCGCATGCGGACGGCGGCCTCGAACGCGAACTCCTGGCGCTCGCGGATCTCGGACGCGTTCAGCTCCTGGTAGTACTCCTGGAGCGACAGGACGCCGAACGCCACGTGGCGGGCCTCGTCGGCCATCACGTAGCGCAGCAGTTGCTTGAGCAGGGGTTCGGTCGTCATCTGCTGGATGAACCCGAACGCCGCCAGCGCCAGGCCCTCCACCATGATCTGCATCCCGAGGTAGGTCATGTCCCACCGGGAGTCGTTGATGATGTCGTCGAGCAGCAGCCGCAGGTGGGCGTTGATCGGGTAGTGGCCCGACAGCTTCTCGTCGAGGTACTTGGCGAACACCTCGACGTGGCGGGCCTCGTCCATCACCTGGGTGGCGGCGTAGTACTTGGCGTCGATCCACGGGACGGTTTCCACGACCTTGGCCGTGCAGATCAGGGCGCCCTGCTCACCGTGCAGGAACTGCGACAGCGTCCAGTTCTGCGACTGCACGCCGAATTCGAGCCATTCCTTGTCGCCCCAGTTCGCGAAGGGCGTCCCGGCGACATCGAGCTCGGGACCGAACGTCATGTTGTTGGCCAGCGCGTTGGCCAGCACGACGTGCTCCTGGTCGACGTCGGTGTCCCAGGGGAGGTCGGTCTGGGCGTTCCACTGGGACTTCTTGGCCCGCTCGTAGAGCTTGCCGAGGGCGGCGCGGCTGCGCTCGTAGTCCCAGGTGAAGATGGCGTCGCCGTGCGACGTGACGTTGTGCGCGATCTCGTCGGCGTCGGTGTTGGTGACGGCGAGGATGGCCTCCAGGTCGTCGACGTCGTCGCGACCGATCATCTCGAGGTTGCTGGCCATGGCAGCTATCCCTTCTCTGTCGTGAGGAAACCGGGGAGCACGAACTGACGGACGAGGGTGCGGACCGACGTGTCGTCGGCGAGGTCGACGGGGGCGTCGGCCGAGCAGGCGTGGGCATACGCGTAGGCGAGGGTCAGGCGGACGACCCACTCCCCCGCGGTCGCGGCGTTGTCGGCCGGGAGGAAGCGCTCGAAGCACGGCGCGAGCGCCCGGCCGGCGTGGGAGAGGAACTTGTCGCCGCCGTCGAAGGTGACGAACGGGAGCACGAGCTCGGCCTCGTGGGCGAGGAGGAAGCGCAGGGCATCGTGGCCGGCGAGCTCGCGGGCCGCGCCCATCATCACGGTGACGACCGCGTCCTCGAGCGAGTCCTGCTCGGCAGCCTCCTCGCGGAGCGTCGCCGCAACCCGCTCGCCCTCGGCGACGACGGCTCCCGCCACCAGCGGGCGCTTGCCGCCGAAGTGGCGGTACAGGGTGGCCCGGGCGCACCCGGCCTCACGGGCGACGTCGTCGAGGGTGGTCTTCGAGAGGCCGTGGCGGGCGATACAGGCGAGGAGGGCGTCGACCGAGCGGGTGCGGACGTCGGCTTCCCGCTCCGGGGCCCACGGGCGGGGCGGTGCAGCGACGGGCATCACCGTGGTCATACCTGAGACGCTAAACCTCGAAACGTCTCACCGTCAATGTGTCGCGCGTCACGATGAGGCGGGCCTGGCCGGATATGTGGGAGCGATGTCATTGCGGCCAGAAGCCGTGTCCCCCATGCTGACGGTCATGCGTCGCATCGTCGTCCTCGCCTTCCCGGGAGTGCAGTCGCTCGACGTCGCCGGTCCGGTGGAGGTCTTCGCCGCCGCCGGTGACTACGACGTCGAGGTGGTCGCCCCCGCCGCCGGGCGGGTGGCGGCCCACAGCGGCCTCCAGCTGTTCGTGGAACGCGCCCTGGCCGACGTCGAGGGCCCGCTCGACACGCTGCTGATCGCGGGCGGCGAGGGCACCCGCGCGGTGATGGACGACGCCGACCTGCTCGCCACCGTGCGCGGGTTGGCCCCCGCGAGCCGCCGGCTGGCGTCGGTCTGCAGCGGCGCGTTCGTGCTCGCCGAGGCGGGGCTCCTCGAGGGTCGGCGCGCGACCACTCATTGGGGTTCCTGCGACCTGCTGGCCCGCATGTACCCGGCCGTGACGGTGGAGCCCGACTCGATCTTCGTGCGCGACGGCGACCTGTGGACCTCGGCCGGCGTCACCGCCGGCATCGACCTCGCGCTCGCCATGGTCGAGGACGACCTCGGGCGCGACGTCGCCCTCGAGGTCGCCCGGCGGCTGGTGGTGTTCCTCAAGCGCCCGGGCGGTCAGTCGCAGTTCAGCGCCCAGCTCGCCGGGCAGTTCGCCGATCGGGAGCCGCTGCGAGAGCTGCAGGGCTGGATCGCCGACCACGTCGCCGACGACCTGAGGATCGAGCGGCTTGCCGGCGAGGTCGCGATGAGCGAGCGCAACTTCTCGCGCGCCTTCCATCGCGAGGTCGGCATGACCCCGGCGCGGTTCGTCGAGCGCACGCGGGTGGACGCCGCCCGCCGCCAGCTCGAGGAGTCGACGGGCTCCATCGACGAAGTCGCCGCCCGCTGCGGCTTCGGGACCGCCGAGACGATGCGCCGGACGTTCCTGCGGGTGCTCCAGGTGGCACCCAGCGACTACCGCAACCGATTCCGCATGCCGTCCCACGAACTACAGGAGGAGAGCGCCTGATGC
>JACDBD010000234.1 GCA_013695115.1 Actinomycetota bacterium
CGCCAGAACTGGTGCGGCTAGGGCATCACCAGGCTGAGCGCGTCGGCCTCGTAGCGGATGTCGAGGCGCTCGGTCTCGCCGAGGTAGTCGCCGTCGACCTGGAACGGGAACGGGCCGTGCCCGGTCACCGTCAGCGCCTCGAGGCCCTCGCGCTGGGCGACCTTGGGGTGGCGGGTGATCATCCGGGTGGTCGTGAGCGCCGACGCCGCCGCCCGCAGGATGAGGGGGATCTCGAGGGCCCGGAACATCGTGAGGGTGAGGGGGTCCTCGAGCCCGGCGGCGGGACTCGCGACGATGGGGATCCGCCCCAGGTAGGTGTAGGGGCTCGTGTTCGAGACGATCGCGAAGGCGGAGTCGCCCACGACCTCCTCGCCGTCAGGACCGTCCGGCACCGTCACCCGGAAGCGGGGGTGCGACCGGTCGTAGTGGCGGAACCAGGTGTCGACGGCGGCGGCGACGTAGAGCGGGTGGGCGAGGTGCCGCTTGAGGAAGGAGCGCCGCTCCACCTGCCCGATCACGGCGGCGTCGAACCCGATGCCGAGGTGGAACATGAAGCGGCGTCCGCTGGCCGAGCCCAGCCCGATCCGCCGGAACTTGAGATTGCGCAGCGACGCGACCAGCCGGTGCGCTGCCTCCACCGGGTCGTAGGCGACGCCGATGCTGCGGGCGAAGACGTTGGTGGACCCGCCGGGGAGAGGCGCGAGCGCGGTGAGACTGCCGGCGAGGCCGTCGGCGGCCTCGTTGAGCGTGCCGTCGCCGGCGAGCACCGCGACCACGTCGACCCCGTCGAGGGCGGCGGCGCGGGCCAGGCGGGCGGCGTGACCCCGGCGCGAGGTCTCCTGCACTTCGAGCTTGTGGTCGACGCTGAGAATCCGCTGGATCTCGACCCGGCGGCGGGCGGTCACCGAGGACGCGGTCAGGTTGACGATCAGCAGGACACGCACGAACGCAGGGTACCCGGCCGCTCCTAGCATCCAACCGTGGCCCGCGATTCACTCGCCGGACTCACGCGCGAGATCACCGCGTGCCGGGCGTGCCCGCGACTCGTCGACTGGCGCGAGCACGTCGCCCGCGAGAAGCGGGCGTCGTTCCGTGACGAGGAGTACTGGGGCCGACCGGTCCCGGGCTTCGGTGACCCCGCGGCCACGCTGCTCCTGGTCGGCCTGGCGCCGGCGGCCCACGGCGGCAACCGCACCGGACGGGTGTTCACCGGTGACCGCTCGGGCGACTGGCTGTTCGGGTCGCTGCACCGCACCGGGTACGCCAACCAGCCGGTCTCGACCACCGCGGACGACGGCCTCCGCCTACGTGACGCCTACGTCGCCGCGGCCGTGCGTTGCGCCCCGCCGGCCAACAAGCCCACGCCCGTGGAACGCGACCGGTGCCTCCCGTACCTGGCCCGCGAGCTCGCCCTGCTCGACCGGGTGCGGGTGATCGTGGTCCTCGGCGGCTTCGCCTACGACGCCCTGTGGCGGACGCTCGCGCTCGGCGCCGTGCCCCTACCGGCGCCGCGGCCCCGGTTCGGCCACGGCGTCGAGGTCGCGACTCCCCGCGCGATCGTGCTGTGCTCGTACCACCCGAGCCAGCAGAACACCTTCACCGGCAAGCTCACCGAGCCCATGCTCGATGCGATCTTCGAGCGGGCCCGGGAGCTCAGCCGATGAGCGCCGCCAGCTCGGTCGTCGCGTAGACCACTGCGACCACGCTGAGCCCGATCGCGACCGTCAGCCGCAACGCCCGGTCGGACGCCCTGATCGCGAGGCCCGCGCCGAACCGGGCGCCCGGGATCACCGCGATCGAGAGCGGGATCGCGAACCCCCAGTCGATGTGCCCGAGCAGCGCGTGGGTCACGGTGCCCGGCACCGCGATGATGCCCACGCACGCCAGGGAGGTTCCGAGGGTCTCCTTCAGGGGAAGCCGGAGCAGCGCGGTGAACGCGGGCACCAGGAGCAGCCCGCCGCCGATCCCGAGCAGCCCCGAGAACAGCCCCGCGACCAGCCCGATCGCCACCAACGTCCACCAATCGTCACGGCCCGAAGTCGGCTCGACGTCGGTCGGCGCGGTCTCGCTCTCGTCCGCGGGGACGGTCGCGGGCCACGCCACCCGTCCCGTCCGGACCGCGGTGTACACCATCAGCACCGCGATCGAGATGGTGAGGGCGCGGGCGTCGGGCACGATCGTGGTGAGGAGCGATCCGCCGATCGCGGCGAACGCGCCGGAGAAGCCGGTCCAGGCGACCACGCGTAGCCGCAGGAGTCCCTCGCGGTGGTAACGGAGCGCGCCGCTGATTGCCGACGGGAGGATCGACGGGAGCGTCGACCCCACCGACTGGATCGGCGACGCGCCGAGGGCGCGGATCGCGGGGTTGGAAACGACCGCGCCGCCGATGCCGAACATCCCCGACAGCACCCCGGTCACGAGCCCGGCGGCCAGGGTGAGGAGGGTTCGCCAGGGCTCGGGCACAAATCCGCAGGCTACCGGCGGGCCCCCTCGGGCTAGCCTGCGACGCGATGCCGAGCGACGGCACGCTGCGCGGGGTCTATGTCCCGGTCATTACGCCGTTCGCGTCCGACGGGTCGGTGGCCCTCGACGCGATCGATCGGCTCTGCCACGAGTACCTCGACGCCGGCGTCACCGGCATCGTGGCGCTCGGGACCACCGGTGAGTCGACCGCCCTCGATGTCGACGAGAAGCGGTCGGTGATCGAAACCTGCTCGCGCGTGTGCGCCGAGCGCGACGCCCAGCTCATCGTGGGCGCGGGCACCAACAACACCCGCACGACCAGCCAGGCGGTGAAGGAACTGGAGGCCATGGCGGCGTGTGTCGCCACTCTCATCGTCGTGCCGTATTACGTGCGGCCGTCCGAAGCCGGCATCGTGGCCCACTTCAAGGAAGTCGCGGCCGTCAGCCCGGTGCCGGTCGTGATCTACAACATCGCCCTCCGCACCGGCCGCCACCTGAGCGCCGCCGGCGTGCTCGAGCTCGCGAGCACTCCCAACGTCGCCGGTATCAAGCAGGCGGCCACCGGTCTCGACCTCGATACGCTCGAACTGCTCAAGGGGGCGAATGCGATCGACGGCTTCGCCGTGCTGGGCGGCGAGGACCCGTTCCTGTTCCCGATCGTGTTGATGGGCGGCACCGGCACGATCTGTGCCAGCGCCCACGTCTGCACCGCCCGCTTCGTCGAGATGATCGAGTGCGGGCTCGCGGGCAAGCTCGATGACGGGCGGGCCCACGCCGAAGCCCTGCTTCCGGTCACCCAGGCGCTGTTCACCGAGCCCAACCCGGCGGTGTTCAAGGGCGTGCTCCACGACGAGGGTCGGATCCCGACGCCCGACGTGCGGCTGCCGCACGTCAACGCCTCGCCGGACTCGGTGCAGCGGGCGCTGGACGCGGTCGCGGCTGCCTCTTGATCGGCGCGTCGTGAGCCGGCGGGCCGCCGGCATCCTTCTGGCTGCGGGAACATGGACGCTGTTCGTCTGGTTGACCCGGATCAACAACATCCTGGGTGACGACCGCTCGACGTCGTTCAAGGTGGTCCACGTCGTCCTCGCCGCGGTGTCGGTCGCGTTGGGCTTCGCGGTCGCCTGGATCGGCCTGCGGGCCTGGCGCCAGAGCACGTAGCGCGAGCGCGCGAACAGGAAGGACAGGCCCGCATGGTCCCCCGCATGGACGAGGTGGAGGCGAAGGCGTACGAGCGCCGGTGGTGGATCCTCGGGGTGCTGTGCCTGAGCCTCTTCATCATCGTGCTCGACAACTCCATCCTCAACGTCGCGCTGCCCACGATCGTGCGCGAGCTCGACGCGACCAACAGCCAGCTGCAATGGATGGTCGATTCCTACACGCTGGTGTTCGCCGGGCTCCTGCTCACCGCGGGCGCCCTCGGCGACCGTTTCGGCCGCCGCGGCGCGCTCCAGGTCGGCTTCGTGATCTTCGGGCTGGGCTCGGTGCTCTCGGCGCTCGCTTCGACGCCGAACCAGCTGATCGCAACCCGCGCCTTCATGGGCATCGGCGGCGCGTTCATCATGCCGGCGACCCTGTCGATCATCACCAACGTGTTCCCGCCCCAGGAACGGGGGCGCGCCATCGGCATGTGGGCGGGGGTCGCCGGCCTCGCCATCCTCGGGCCGCT
>JACDBD010000235.1 GCA_013695115.1 Actinomycetota bacterium
ACGCGCTTCGCCGCATCGCGATGCACGCCCACCAGGTGCACGGCGCGATCGGCTTCTCGACCGAGCACGACCTCCATCTGTTCAGCCGGCGGGCGAAGGCCTTCGAGCTCTCGTACGGCAGGACCGCCCGCCACCGTGAGCGGCTCGCGTCCGCGATGGGCCTGCGGGCGTGACCGCGGCGACGTTCTCGGCGGCGCTGACGCGCTGGGCGTCGGCGCAGCCGGCCAAGACCGCGGTCGTCGACGCCGACCGGCGCCTCACGTATGGGGAGCTCGACGCGCTCGTGGATCGGGTCGCGACTGCGCTCCGACACGCCGGCGTCGGGCCCGATGATGTCGTCTCGTCGCAGCTCCCGAACGGCATCCCGTCGCTCGCGCTGTGCTTCGCCGCCAACCGGGTCGGCACGATCCACAACCCGATCGTCACCATCTACCGGGACCGCGAGCTCGACTTCATCCGTGACCAGGCGCAGAGCGCGCGGTTCGTCGACGACCCATCCGACGATCTCTTCCACTCTGGCGTCGCTCACCCACAACCATTGGGGACAAGCGACGCAAGAATGGGAGATGCCGGCGCACCCCGCTTCCTCCTCTATACCTCGGGCTCGACCGCCGACCCCAAGGGCGTACTGCACTCCGACCGCACGCTCCTCGCCGAGTGTGGGGCCCAGGCCGACTACCACCGGATGACCGGCGACGAGGTGTTCGTGATGCCCTCGCCGGTGGGCCACATCTCCGGGCTGCTGTACGGGATCCTGCTGCCGGTGTGGCTGGGCGCGACCAGCGTGCTCATGCCCGCGTGGGAACCGGGCCGCTTCCTCGAGCTCGTCGAGGCCGAGCGGGGCACGTTCTGCGGCGGGGCCACGCCGTTCCTCGCCGGCGTCGTCGACCACCCCGACCTCGCCCGCTACGACACGTCGTCGCTGCGCCTGTTCCCGTGCGGTGGCGCCGACGTTCCACCCGACCTCATCCGCCGCGCCATCGCGCGCCTCGGCGTGCGCACCGGTCGCGGCTACGGATCGACCGAGTTCCCCAGCATCACGAGCTCGGCCGGGCTCGACGAGCCCGACGACCGGCGGGCCGAGACCGACGGACGCCCGATCGGCGCCAACGAGGTGCGCATTCGCACCGAAGGCGGCGGCGAGGGCGAGATCGAGGCCCGGGGCCCAGAGCTGTTCCTCGGGTACCGCGACCCCGCGCTCGACGCCGACGCGTTCACACCCGATGGCTGGTTCCGCACCGGCGACCTCGGCGTCGTCGATGCCGACGGCTACCTCACGGTGACGGGTCGGCTCAAGGACGTGATCGTGCGGTCGGGCGAGAAGATCAGTGCCCGCGAGCTCGAGGACCTGCTGGACGGCCACCCGAAGGTGACCTCGGTGGCGGTGGTGGCGGTGCCGGACCCCCGCACCGGCGAGCGGGCCTGCGCCTGCGTCGTTGCGCGCGACCCGTCCGATCCGCCGGTGCTCGCCGAGCTCGGCGAGCTCCTGCTCGCGCAGGGACTGTCGCGCCGCAAGCTGCCCGAGCAGCTGGCGATCGTCGAAGCACTGCCGATGACCGCGAGCGGCAAGGTCGACAAGCAGGCACTCCGGGAGCGGGTCGCGAACCGCCGGTAGGGTGACGCCGTGACGCTCCTCGAGGGTCTGCGCGTCGTCGAGGTTGCGTTGCTGGCGCCGAACATGGTCGGCATGCACCTGGCCGACCTCGGAGCCGACGTCGTCAAGGTCGAGGACCCAGAACGCGGCGACTACACCCGGGTCGTCGGGGGCGCCACGGCGGGTGGCCTGTCGTTCCTGCACCTGCGCTGGAACCGGGGCAAGCGCAGCGTCGCCCTCGACCTACGCGACCCCGAGGGCGTGGCGGTGTTCCGCGACCTCGTGCGGGCGAGCGAGGTGGTGGTCGAGGGTCAGCGCCCCGGCGCGCTCGCCCGCCGCGGCCTCGGGTACGACGACCTCACGGCCGTGAACCCGGCGCTCGTGTTCCTGAGCCTGTCGGGCTTCGGCCAGACCGGCCCGTACCGCGACCTCGCCACCCACGGCGTCGCCTACGACGCGTACGCCGGACTGGCCGCGCCCGAAACCACCGACGACGGCTTCCCCGCGATCCCCCGCCGCTACTTCGACGTCGGGACGCAGGCGGGGGCGCTCTACGCCGCCCTCGCGGTGGCCGCCGCCGTGCTCCGTGCCCGGGCCACCGGCGTGGGCGCGCAGCTCGATGTCGCCCAGGCCGACGCCGCGGTGGTGTGGCAGGCGGGCCGGCTCGATCCGCTCCTGTCGGATGCGCCACCGGGGCCGGCGCGCGACATGCGTGAGGCGGTGCGGTACCAGTACTACGAGACCGCCGACGGCGGTCACATCCTGTTCCAGGCGTCCGAGCGTCACTTCTTCGAGCGCTTCTGTCGCGCGGTCGACCGCGAGGACCTCCTCGAGGGCGAAGGCGGCGCCGAGTTCGGCGAGCACGCCCGGGGCGACACCGCCTTGCGTCGCGAGCTCGCCGGGATCTTCGCCACCCGCACCCAAGCCGAGTGGGTGCGGCTCTTCCTCGAGGCCGACGTGCCCGGCGGCCCCGTGCACAGTCCCCGTGACCTGCTCGATGACCCTCAGTTCGAGGCCCGGGCGCAGGTCGTCGAGCAGGACCACCCCGAGGCGGGGCCGCTGCGGCTCCTGGGCACGCCGGTGCACACGTCGGAGTCGCCCCAGCCGACGATGCCCGCGCCGGCGCACGGCGAGCACACCGACGTGGTACTTCGCGACGTACTCGGCTACGACGAGGCTCGTATCACCGAGCTCAGGGCGCGGGGCGCAATCGGGTGACGGAACGTCAGCCGGCGTCGCGCCAGGCCGCAATCACGTCGGCGGTGGTCGTGACGGTGGCGACAAGCGACAGCGTGTGCTCGTACACCGCCTCGACGTAGCGCTCGTCCACCCCCGCGGTCGCATCGCGAGGCATGACGAGCTGGTACCCGAAGTTCACCGCCTCGAACGCCAGCCCCATGAGAGCGACGTTGACCGACACCCCGGTCGCGACAATCGTCGAGACGCCGAGGTTGCGCAGGATGGGATCGAGCGAGGTGCCCGTCATCGGCGACACGCCGTGGAGACGCGGGAGCACCAGGTCTCCCGGTTCGGCGCCGACGCCCGGGTGCAGGTCGAACGCGCCTGGAGGCGCCGGTGTATCGCCTCGCATCTTCCGGGCGGCGGCGAATAGCCGGGCATTCCGGTTGCCACCGAGGCCGTCCGCACGCGTCTCGGCGGTGCAGTGGATCACCGGCACCCCGGCGGCCCGAGCAGCACGGGCCAGGGACCCGATGTGCTCCATGATCCCGCCGGCGGCGACCGCGGCGGCGAGCGCGGGCAGCACGCTGCGCTCGCCCACGACCATGTTCTGGACCTCGACCGTGACGAGCGCGCTGTGTCCCG
>JACDBD010000253.1 GCA_013695115.1 Actinomycetota bacterium
CGTCCTGACCTTCCGGCTCCTGACCTACTGGCTCCCGATCCCGCTCGGCTACGCGGCGCTGCGGGGGTTGCGGCGCGAGGGACGGCTGTAGGGCTCGGGCCGAGGCGCTCACCGATTTGAACCGCCAGATCGACCTCGAGGGCCGCGACCCCCGAGGCTGTCGCCCGACGCTGGTCACGCGACCAGGACCTCGCGGGCGGTTAGGTCGCCGCCCTTCAGGCGGTGCCGGGTCGCTCCTCGCCTTCGGGCCGGGGGGGCTCAGTCGGTTCCGGCAGGGGGGCCGGCTTGGGCCCGTCGGGGCCGATCTCGTGCGCCTCCCGGCGGGCCTGCTCGAGGGCGTCGATGCGGAGCTGAAGGTCGCGCAGGCCGGCGTCGGCGGCGCCGAGCACCGGGCTGGTCAACTCGACCGCGATCTCGTCGACGCGCGCCGCGAGCTTCTCGACCTCGATCACTCGGTAACGCAGGTCACGCAGCGAACGCTCACGCGGCATGGATGGAAGGCGCGACGCGGCGACCAGCTGGGCGTCGATGCCGCGCGCCTGCGCGTCGAGGTCCTCGGTCAGGGTCATGAGCCGGTCGACGGCCGCACCCCGGCCGGCGGCGCGGGCGATGCCGTGGCGGGTGCGGTCGATGCAGCGGTGGAGCCGGCGGTGGAGGTCGGCGGCGTGACTCTGGTCCGTCTGCCAACCACGCGGGACGCCGGGATGTCGGCGCCGGAGTCGCCAGACCAGGAATCCGGCGGTCACGACACCGACGGCAAGCAGCGCGCCCTCCATGGGAATCGAGGCTACCGTCACCTCTCTTCCTCCGAACTGGCGCGTGAAACGCGCCCGGTTCCAGCGCGTTTCACGCGCCAGAACGGGGTGGAGAGTTACTCGACGGTGAGGGTGCCCTCCATGCCGCCCTGCCGGTGGCCGGGCACCGAGCAGTAGAACGTGTACTCGCCGGGCTTGGTGATCTCGAAGCCGGCGGTCTCGGTCTCGCCCGAGCCGGCTTCGACGATGCCGTCGACGTCCTCGATCACGAAGTCGTGGAACTGGTCGCCCGCGGTCAGCGCGATGTTGAGCTTTCCCGCGGGGACGGTCAGCTCGTCGGGGTCGAAGCTCAGGCTGTCGCCGGTGACCGCGAGCTCGGGCGCGCTCGGGAACGGCCTTTTTGCCTTCTGATCGCCGCCACCACCGCCCCCGTCGCTGCTGCACGCGGTCAGGCCACCCGCGCCCAGCGCGGCCGCAAAGAGCAGGACAGCGATCCGGCGGAAAACCATCAGGATGAGGACTCCTGCGATCGGGTCATGCCGGCGCGCTCGCCCCGGGTCACGAACTTGGTGGCCATCTTGCGGCTGGCCTCGTCGATCATCTCGTCGCCGAACATCACCGCGCCCTTGCGCTCGCCCGCGCCGCCCTCGGTCGTGGCCCGCTCGTACGCCTCGAGGATGTCCAAGGCCCGGTCGAACTGCTCCTGGGTCGGCGTGTACACCTCGTTGATGACCTTGACCTGGTCGGGGTGGAGCGCCCACTTGCCGTCGTAGCCCAGGGTGCGGGTGCGCATCGCGTAGTCGCGCAGCGCGTCGAGCTCGCGAATCTTGAGGTACGGCCCGTCGATGACCTGGAGACCGTTGGCGCGTCCGGCCATCAGGATCTTCGAGAACACGTAGTGGAAGTGGTCACCGGGGTACTCGTCGACCTGCACGCCGCCGGTGAGCACCGGCATCTCGGTCGAGGCGGCGAAGTCGGCGGGTCCGAAGATGATCGTCTCCAAGCGTTCGGACGCAGCGCAGATCTCCTCGACGTTGATGAGTCCGCGGGCGGTCTCGATCTGGGCCTCGATGCCGATCCGGCCCTGTCGCCCGGTGACCTGCTCGATCTGGGTGAGGAGCATGTCGAGCGCCTGCACCTCGGCCGCCGACTGCACCTTGGGCAACATCAGCTCGTCGAGCCGCTCCGACGCGTTCTCGGCGATGTGGATCACGTCGCGGTAGGTCCACTCCGTGTCCCAGGCGTTCACCCGGACACACAGCACCGCGTCGCCCCAGTCGAGGTCGTTGATCGCCTTCACGACCTTGTCGCGGGCCGATTCCTTCTCGAGCGGCGCAACTGCGTCCTCGAGGTCGAGGAACACCATGTCGGCGCCGATGCCGGGGGCTTTGCCCAGCATCTTGTCGCTCGAGCCGGGCACCGAGAGGCACGACCGGCGGGGCAGGTACCGAGAGCGTTCACCCATGGCGGGCAGGGTACCGGCGCGGTCGGCGCGTGCTCCAAGCGGGTATCACCCGTCCGACTCGTCCTCGAAGAGGTGCTCGCCGCGCCGAAGGCGGGTCGCGATGTCGATCACCCGCGGCAACTCCCGGCGGGTGGGCGTGTGTGCGGCGAGGAAGCGCGCCAGCCCGGCGAGGATGAGCGCGCTCTCCTCGGAGCCGTCGGGCCAGGCGAACGCCTGCCGCACCGCCGCCTCGTACACCTGGAACCAGTGGAACTCGACGTCCTCGCGCAGCAGGGCGTGACCCAATGCGGCGACGAGCTGTTCGCGCGTTCCTCCGCCGCGCAGGAACCCGTGGGCGATGTTCCCGGCTTCGTCGACTTCTCCCTGCACCTCCCAACAGGGAGTCAGGTCGGAGAGCGCGCCCGACTCCGCCCGGGGCAGCCGGGCCGCGGGCACGTTCAGGAACCGGTCGAGGTAGACGCGCAGGGCGCCGTGCACGACGCCACGGAGCAGCTCGGGGCTTGGTGCGCGCTCGAGCGCGTGGTGCAGCGCGTTGGCGGCGGTGAACGCGTGGTGGACGCTGTCCCAGTCGCCGAAGTCGTTCTGGGTGTGGAACCGGGTGATGCGCAGGCCCGCCGCGTAGGCGAGCGCCCGGCCCAACTGCTCCGGGGTCGCGCCCGATTCGAGCGCCCCGAGGAGCGCCTCGACCACGGGCTCGGGCTCGTCGCCGAGGAGGCGCTGGGCCAATCCGCTCACATCGTCGAACTCGCCCCGCCTCTCCTCACCGGCGGCGACGGCAGCGGGCAGGCGCTTGTCGGCCCGGGCGATGAGCGCGGCGAGGTCGTGGGGGTGGCGCCACTCGCCGCCCTCTTCGCTGCGGCTGGCTCTCGAGGTCTGCACGACCAGCGTCGGGAGCACGAGCTTGGCCGCCTCCGACCCGAGCAGGTCGACCGCCTCAAACGCCTTGTTGGTGAAGTCGAGGGTGTGGCCGCCGTCGACGAAGACGTGGTCGGTGACCGCCGCCGTCATCATCTGCTCGACGTCGGTCAGAGCGACGCCGCTCGTGAGCGCGGTGCTGAGTACCCGCTCGGCCGCGTCGGTCGACCGGGTGTCGACGAACCGCCGGTACCAGTCGGCCAGCCGATCGGTGGGGACGGCCTCGGTGTGCAGGGGCGTGACCGGGAACCGGGGCGCGTTGCCGCGGGTGTCGCGGGATACGAACGCCAGCGCGTGGATCAAGGCGGCGGAGCGGTCGTCGGGATCGAGCCGGTCGAGCACATTGGCCATGGCCACGAGCACGGTGAGACCGGCGCCCCAGCCGGGGCCGCGGTAAGTCGCGCCGAACTCCACGCCCGTGCGCACGATCGCGGCCGGGCTGACTCCGGTCTCGAACAGCCCCAGCACCGACTTCGCGACCACCAGCGTGAGGCCTTCCTCGAGGCCGTCGCGCAGCCGGGCCTGGAGCCGGCCCACTTCGTCGCCGTTGGCGCGTGCCGACACGAGCACGTCGTCGTCGGTCAGCTCGACGTCGAAGGCTCGGGCGTCGTCGGCCCACAGGTCGAGCGTGCACCCCGATTCCAGGTCGAAGCGGGCGTGGTGCCAGTGGCAGGTGAGCAGCCCCGCCTCGACCGTGCCCCGGTGAAGCGGGAAGCCCATGTGGGGACAGCGGTCCTCGATCGCGTAGGCCTGCCCGTCCTGCCAGAACACGACGACCGGCAGGGTCCCGACCTTGGTGACGAGCCGGCCTTCCGACCGCAGCTCCTCGACCGATCCCGCCCGAACCGTTTCCGCAAGCATACGCTTCCTATATTCGTCCGGGGCCACCAATTCGTCAAGGGGATACTTGCGAAATTCGGCTACCCTCGGAGCCGTGGCCCCCGAGGTAACCGACGCCAAGCGCCGGGTGCTCGACCGGCTCAAGCGGGTCGACGGCGCCACCGCCGCCGAGCTCGCGACTGAGCTCGCCCTGACCGAGGCGGCGGTGCGCCAGCACCTGGACGGCCTCGAGGCCAACGGCCTCGTCACCCGCGGGGAGCGACCCGCCTCCGGACGGGGCCGGCCCCCGGTCGAGTGGGCTCTGACCGCGGTGGCGTCGGAGCTGTTCCCCGACCGCCACGGCGACCTGACCGTCGAGCTCATTGAAGCGGTGCGCAACGCGCTGGGCGAGGAAGGGCTCGAGAAGGTGGTGGACGCGCGCGCCGACCAGCAGCTGGCCTCGTACCGCGCCGACCTGCCGGCGCCCGGCGACGCGACGCTCGGGCGCCGGGTGGGCG
>JACDBD010000271.1 GCA_013695115.1 Actinomycetota bacterium
GTGTACCCGGTCCCGCGCCAGCTCGACCGCGGCGACTTCCCCCGGCCCGACACACCGTGGCTGGTCGCGCTGTTCTCGTCGACCACGTGCGAGGGGTGCGCCGGCCTCGCCGCCAAGGTCGCGGTCCTCGAGTCCGGGGACGTCGCCGTCTGCGACGTCGACTTCGAGGCCGAGCGCGAGCTCCACCGTCGCTACGACATCTCCGGCATCCCGATGACCCTCGTCGCCGACGGGGCGGGCGTCGTGCGCGCCGCGTTCGTCGGCTCCGTCACCGCCACCGACCTCTGGGCCGCCGTCGCCGAGTGCCGCCACCCCGGCACCAGCCCCGAACCGGAACTGGGGTCGCTGTAGCGAGGGACGGCTTTGGCGTCACTTTCCCGGAACTATTCCGGTGTGGCGACGCCAAACGCCGGGGTAGCTGTCACACCCGAGTGGTGGGATCGCGCTATGGCTTCGAGCCCAGACGAGACTCTCGGCCGCTTCGCGGAGCAACACCACGGCGTGTTCACACTTGCTCATGCGCGGCTGTGTGGTCTCACCGAAGACCAGGTCGAGCATCGGATCGCCAGCGGTCGATGGCAGCCCGTACACGACTGGGCGTACCGCGTTGCCGGCGCAGCGCCATCCTGGAGGGGGCGCACGTCCTCGCGGCGTGCTGGGCGGGCGGGTTCAGAGCCGTTGCGTCGCATCGATCGGCCGCCGCGCTCTGGGGTCTTGCCGGGGGGAGGCGCAACTCGACGAGATCACGTGCCCTCGGTGGCAGCGGGCGCGCCATGAGGGACTGCGCGTACACGAAACCAAGGCGCTCGATCCCATCGATCTCACGTTCCGCGATGGCATCCCGATCACGACACCCGAGCGGTTACTGCTCGACCTGGGTGCCGTCTGCCACCAGTCGGTGGTCGAGATGGCGGTCGACTCGGCGGAACATGGCGGGTTGGTGACCGTCAGCTCGATGCGTCGCACCCTCGAGCGACTCGGACGCCCTGGTCGCAACTGACCACGAGCACGACGACCGGAGCCCGCCGGCGCCGACCGACTGCACATCGACCATCGGGAGCTGGATGAGATAGCGGTGTCGCCAGTTCCACTCGGTCTTGACCTCGGGTCGGCCGTCGCGGATCAGGCACTAGGACGTGCCTCCCATGTCGACGCTCACGACGTCGCCGAGGCCGGCCTCCGCCGCGGCGCCCCGCCGCCACCGCCCCACCCGTCGGGCCGGAGCCGATGGTCGCCACCGCTCCGCGCTCGATCGCGGCCGGGAGGCACACGCCGCCGTTCGAGCGGGCGATGAGCAGGTCGCCGGCCAGGCCTGCGGCTCGCAGACGCTCCTCCAGCCGGCGCACGTAGCGCGTGATCACCGGGCCCACGTACGCGTTCACGACCGTGGTCGACGTGCGCTCGAACTCGGGGGCGCGCCGTAGCACCTCGTGCGACAGCGAGACGTTCGACACGATCAACCAACTCCAGAAGAACCTGGCCTTCAATCTGTCCGGCCACGTCCTGCACTCGCTGTTCTGGCGCGAAACCTCGCTCGCGCCCTCCCTCATGGCGGGATCGTACCGGGGGTCGTTGTGATCGGGTCGACCGGTGTCTGGAGTCCGTGGCTTGGCGCGACTGGGTACGTCTCGGCGCTTTTACGCTGCGGCTCAAGCGCTGCCCGTCGACGGCGCTCAGCGTGGGCGGTCGCTGCCTGGAAGTTGTTGTAGAGCGCAGCGCCGAGGAGCCAGAAGTGCCGACGAGGCACGCCCACCGCGGGAGCTCGGGACTTGGGGCCGTGCAACTTCGATTTGATCTACGGAGAGTTTCGGGGTGTCGCCGACCATGACACCCCTTTCCCGGCTGGCAGTTCCTCGAACGCGGAGCTGCCCGGCCACAGCACCGTAAGTTGCCCGCGGCTTGCCCGGAACGGCACGTCGCGACCGACGAGCGTACGCGTTCCCCCGACCGTCGGCCCGATGACCGCAAGCCGCAGTCGTGTCGTTGGACTGGTGGCGACCTGGAGTAGAGACGCGCCGTCGCCGGCGACGATGCTGATGCCGCCAGCCGTGGGGGCGAGTCCCGCTCGCGCGGTGCCGTCGAGTCCGATCGGCACATCGATCTCCGTGTGCCCCACGGCGAGGCGCAGCGAGTGGGATCCGTCGCGAAGTCTCGACGGAACATTCACTGCTACATCGATTTCGCGCCCGGTCCGGACTTGCACGCGGTCGACGCGAGCGACCACGCGGGCGTTCTCACCACCTGGGTAGGCGTTCGGTACCGAGAGAGTGAACACGTCACGGTGTGGGAATGCCGCGATCACGTCAAAGTCCTCTGCTCCTTGTTCGAGTGCATAGACCACAGGACCGTCGAAGCCCGGCTCGTTGCGGACGAACGAGAACGGGTGCTGGAGGAACGGCCCGTACAGACCCGGGACGAACACCAGCGCCCGGTGCCCCGCCGTCGCGTGACGCAGCGCAGCCATCACGACCTCGCGCTTGTCTGTACGGTGCCGGTTCGTGCTGGTCGCTTCGGCGAGTACCGGCACCGCGAGGCCTAACATCAGCACGGTCGCGACAACGGCGACGGCGCGCGAGACCCGGGCGGCCTCGTCGAGACCGACACCACCTGCGATCGCCAGTGGGACGAGCATCGGCAGGTAGTAGTAGGGACCGAGGAACCGACCACCGTCCCACACATTGATGTAGGTGTAGGTGCCCCAGAACGCGAACAGCCCGGCTGGCCAGGTGACCATCAGGGCCACGAGCAACGATCGGCCCCGAAGGAGACCTCGCCGGCACAGGCCCACACCCGCGAGGAACAGCGTAACGAAGCTGCCGAAGGCCCAGGAGAAGAGCAACGACAGGTTTTCTAGGGTTCCGCGCCACGCGCGCGAGAACGTGAAGTCGAAATACGGAACGGTCGTATCCGTTCGGCGTCGTCCGAAGCCGAGCGTGTCGGAGGATTCCGGCATGTTGAACGGAAGCCGGAACGGATTCCCGGTCGCGACGGCGTTGTACCCGAGGAGCAGCGCAAGCCCGGGTAGCGTCCCCAGCGCGAACCACGCCACCGCTCGGCGGAACGGGATGCCTAGCGAGCCGTTCCGCCACTGCCAGCTCTGCCACAGAAGCACCGGGACGCCGAAGAGGACCGCGTCGTAGGGACGGGCGAAGAACGCGATGCCAAAGAGCACTCCGGCGCCGAAGATCATCGGCCGAGACCCTCGGCGGCATCCCTTCAGCACTAACAATGCGAAGCCGAGCAGCTGCGCAAGGCTGCCCGAATACGGCAGGAACGTCGTCGACTGAATGATAAACAGCGGCGACAGCCCGAGGAGCGCCGCGGCGAACACGGCTGCCCGTGGTGATGCGCCTAGTTCGCGCGCGAGGGCGGCCAGCAGCACGATGTCGCTCGCGGCCCAAAGTGCCAGAGTTGCCCGTTCGCTTCCGAGTGCGCCGCGCCCGATCGCGAGCTGCGCCGCGTGGACGGGTGTGTACTTGTAGACGTAATGGCTGTGGCGCGCGGCTGAGAACCAGGGCCGGAACGCGGCTTCGAGGCCTTGGGGTGCGTCGGGCAGGAGCTGACCGGCGCGCAACGCCGAGGACTGCGCAAGGTACGCGCCTTCGTCGTTGTTCTCGGTCAGCAGCGGGAACAACCACAGCGACCCGGCGACCGCCCACGTGGCGGCCGTCACCGCGAGTCCCACCACGCACCAGCGCCAGCGTCGACGTGCCGGAGCTTCTGAGGGGGTCGGGTGCAGCCGGGGCTCGGCCGCGTGAACTCGAGAGGTGGTTCCCGGTTTGGTCCTCATGCCCGCCTCGGTCTCGCGATAGACTGTGTAAACAGCGTCACGCCCTGGACAACGGGGCGAGCCCATGCTAATAAATCAGGGTCCGTGGTTCAGCGAAGGGGGAGAGTGATGGGCGATACTGGCCTTAGGGGTCGAGGGCTCCTGATGGCGGGTGTGCTCGCGGCCAGCGGAGCCGGCGTCATCGCGCTCATGGGCAGTCCATTTTCCGGCGCCTCTAACGGCACGGGCTACAACGGCACGGGCTACCCCCCGCCGACCACGACTACGGCCCCGCCGACCACGACTACGCCCCCGCCGACCACGACTACGCCCCCGCCCGCCGGCACCGCCGCACCGGCGCCAGGAGCCGGGCCAGCGGGCGCAGTCATCAGCGCGCCAACTTTCACCGGCTGAGACGAAGCGTTAGACCGCATCCGTGACGATCAGGCGCGCCAAGCGCGGCTAGCACAACTGCGGACGCGAGCGCGTCGTCGTGCTCGACGCCGCGCTCCTTCCTTGGCGACGTGCTGGCGTTCGGGTGAGACAGTAACGATGGTTCTGGGACGCTCAGGCGGCGATGGGCCGACCTCCACATCGACCGCTACTTCCGCGTGTTCCGCAACGACACCACGCCGTTCATCGACCCCAAGGAGCCGCAGGAGGACTTGACCGAGCTCGTCGAGCTCAGCGACGGCCGGGCGTTCATCCTCCACCCCGGTGAGTTCGTGCCCGGTTCCACCCTCGAGCGCTTCGCGCTGCCCGACGACATCGCGGCGCGGATCGAGGGCAAGTCGTCGCTCGGAAGGCTCGGCCTGCTCACGCATAGCACCGCCGGCTTTTCGTTGATGCGGGTTGGAATGGCCACCTCACGCTCGAGCTCTCGAACGTCGCGACGTTGCCCATCGCCATTTATCCGGGCACGAAGATCGGCCAGATCTCGTTCCGGCGCATGTCGACCCTGCCGACCAGCCGTACGGAAGTGCCGCGAAGGGCTCCAAGTACCAGGGACAGCGCGGCCCGACCCCGTCTCGTTACTACCTCAACTTCGGCGACGACGACTGAGTGCCCGAATCGGATGACGGCGTACCAGACGCTGCGCACCGAGACCGAGCACGGCGTCCGCTCGATCTGGCTCGCTCGTCCCGACGAGTACAACACCATCACCCCGCTGCTCCGGGACGAGACTGGCGGCCGCGATCGACAAGGCCGACGCCGACGATGAGGCACGCGTGATCTTGTTGCGCGCCGAGGGGCCCGCCTTCTGCGCCGGATACGGGCTCGACTGGGCGACGGCGGCGCCGTCGCCGGTCGTCGACGGCGAGCCCGAGCGGGTCTGGGACTCGGTGGCCGACTACCGCATGATGAGCCGGTTCGTCGCCACGTACCTGAAGCTCTGGCAGGCGGCGAAGCCGACGATCGCCGCCGTGCAGGGCTGGTGCATCGGCGGGGGCGCCGACATGGTGCTCTGCGCCGACCTGGTCATCGCCGGCGAGGGGGCGCGCTTCGGCTACCCGCCGTCGCGTGTGTGGGGTACCCGACCACCGCCACGTGGGTGTACCGGATGGGCCTCGAGCGGGCGAAGCGCTACCTCCTCACCGGCGACGAGATCCCCGCGCCCGAGGCGGCACGCGTTGGCTTCATCCTGGAAGCCGTGCCCGACGACGAGCTCCAGGAGCACGCGTTCGAGCCGGTGTGCTGCGCGCCGTGCTCGAGCTGCACTTCGGGCGACCGGCGGTGCCTGAGAGTGCCATGGAGACGATGCTCTTCCAGGTACTCCGCCGGAACGGTCTCCCCGAGCCGGTGGCGCAGTTTGAAGTCCGCACGGCCGGCAAGTTCGTCGCACGGGTCGACGCGGGGCTATCCCAACCTCCAGATCGCGATCGAGTACGACAGCACGAAGCACCACGCCGGCCGCAAGCAGCTTGTCGCAGACAACGATCGGCGCAACCGGCTCTGGGCGGCGGGCTGGTTCCCCGTGACCGCCACAGTGGCTGACCTCAAGGCCGGGGGCGGCCTGATCTGTGGTGCCATCCGAGGCGCTCGCCGGCGGGCATCCTTTGGCGTCACTTTGCCGGGACTATTCCGGCGCGCCGACGCCAAACGCACACACCTCAGTCGCGCGCGGGCTGAGGCTCCTCGACCGTCGCGCCCCCCAGGCCATCGTCGACGACGTCACCGAGCGACTCGCCCGGGGGCGGAGGCGGCACCTCGACCGCGGCGCCCTCGGCGGTCACCGTCTTGCGGGGACCGCCGACCTTGCGGCCCATCGCCTCGTCGACCAGCCGCGCCACCTCTTCGCCGTCGAGCGTCTCGTGCTCGAGCAGGTTGCGGGCGACGGCTTCGAGGCCGGCGCGGTACTCGCCCAAGACCTTCCGGGCGCGGTCCTCCTCCTCGCGCAGGATGCGCTCGACCTCCTCGTCGATCACGCGGGCGGTGTCGTCGGAGTAGTCGCGGGTGTGCACCAGGTCCTCGCCCAGGAACACCGCGCCCTGCGATCCCCACGCCATGGGCCCGATCCGATCGGACATGCCCCACTCCCGCACCATCTTGCGGGCGAGCTCGGTGATGCCGACGAGGTCGTTCTGTGCGCCCGTCGACTGGTGCCCGTACACGAGCTCCTCGGCGATTCGCCCGCCCAGCCGTACCACCAGCGAGTCCGCGATGTACTCCTTCTTGTAGATGTGCTTCTCCTCGATGGGCAGCTGCTGAGTCACGCCCAGCGCCATGCCCGTCGGGAGGATCGTCACCTTGTGGACCGGGTCGGCGTGCTCGAGAACGTAGGCGAGCACCGCGTGGCCGCCCTCGTGGTAGGCGACGACCTCCTTCTCCTCCTCGGAGAGCGCCATCGACTCCCGCTCGAGGCCCATGAGCACCCGGTCGCGGGCGGCCTCGAAGTCCTCGGCGTGGATCTCCTGTTTCCCCCGCCGCACCGCGAACAGCGCGGCCTCGTTCACGAGGTTGGCGAGGTCGGCGCCGCTCATGCCGGGCGTGCCCCGGGCGATGATCTCGGGGTCGACGTCGTCGGCGATCTTCTTGTCCTTGAAGTGCACCTTGAGGATCGCGAGCCGCTCCCCCTGAGTCGGAAGCGGGATGATGATCTGGCGGTCGAACCGGCCCGGCCGCAGGAGCGCGGGGTCGAGCACGTCGGGCCGGTTGGTGGCGGCCATCATCACGATGCCCTCGGTCGCCTCGAACCCGTCCATCTCCGCCAGCATCTGGTTGAGCGTCTGCTCGCGCT
>JACDBD010000302.1 GCA_013695115.1 Actinomycetota bacterium
GGGCAGGCCGACCTTGCCGAGCGCCTGGCGCAAAACGTCGGCGATGGCAACATTCGAGTGCAGGGCGGTGCTCGAGCCCCGCAGCAGCGCGGCGTTGCCCGACTTCAGGCACAGGCCGGCGGCGTCGCTGGTGACGTTGGGGCGGTTCTCGTAGATGATGGCGATCACGCCCAGGGGGACGCGCCGGCGTCGGATCTCCAGACCGTCGGCGGTCACCCAGCCGTCGAGCACCTCGCCAACGGGGTCGGCCAGGCCCGCGACCTTGCGGAGGCCGTCGGCCATGCCCTCGAGGCGGGCGTCGGTGAGCCGGAGCCGATCGAGGGGTCCGGGGGCCATGCCGGCGCGCTCGCCCGCGTCCAGGTCGGTGGCGTTGGCGGCGAGCAAGTCGGGGACCCGCTCCAGGAGGAGGTCGCCGGCCGCGAGCAACGCCGCGTTCTTCTCCTCGGTCGACGCCGCCGCGAGACGCCGAGAGGCCGCCTGGGCACGCCGGCCGAGCTCGACGACGGAGGCGGAGCCGGACATCCCCTACTGCCTCGCTCGCTGTGGCGCAGGGTACCTGCGCCACAGTCGCTCGCTCGGACGCCATGTCTTCACATCGCGCGGTACTGCTGCCCCTTTCATCGGGGCAGTGTACCTGCCGCTCTTGACCGCTCGGTCTAGTTGTTGGGCGCTCGAAACCGGCCCCGGACGCGAGCTCGGGGGGGCAGTGCGGCCGGGCGTTCGCGCGGGCCCCGGCGGCGCTGATCGGCGATCGCGACCGTCGTGCCTGCGAGGCGGTCACCCGACCTCACTGCGCCCCCCGCTCCTCGCCGACCGTATCGAGGCCCTCCAGAGGAGGGCCCTCCCCCCGTCGGCCGGCGACGAGGACCAGTTGACGCTGGTTGTGGCTGCGTAGTGTGACGGACGCCACACGAACGCGCAAGAGAAACTTCGCCAAGGCGTGCCCGGTCAGGGCAGAACGACCAGGTCATCGCGGTGGATGACCTCGTGCGGCATCCCTTCGGGCAGATCCCGGGTGCGGCGGCCGGCCACGCTCCGTAGCCCGTCGGCCGAGAACCGCACCAGGCCCTTGGCGAACGGTCGTCCGACCTCGTCGACCACCTCCACCGCCTCCTCCGGGTCGAAGCTCCCCTCGACCGCCCGCACCCCGGCGGGGAGGAGCGACCGGCCGTCCCGGCACAGCGCGCGCTGGGCGCCGGGGTCGACGACGACCCGACCCGAGGAGCCCTGGGCGAACGCGATCCAGAGTTTGCGGCTCGGGAGGCGCTGGGCGCGGGGCTGTACCGCCGTGCCCACGGGCTCGCCACGGAGCGCGGCCAGCACGACACCGGGAGCGTCAGCCGCCGCGATGACGGCCCGGACACCCGACCAGGCCGCGATCTTGGCGGCCGCGAGCTTGCTGGCCATGCCGCCGCTCCCCCGCGCCGTCCCCGACCCGCCGGCTACCGATTCGAGGGCGGCGTCGACCTCGGCGATCTCCTCGATGAGCGACGCCTCGGTGTCGAGCCGCGGATCGGCGGTGAAGAGGCCGGGGGTGTCGGTGAGCAGGACGAGCAGGTCGGCCGCGACCAGGTGCGAGACGAGGGCGGCGAGGCGGTCGTTGTCGCCGTAGCGGATCTCGTCGTCGGCGACGGTGTCGTTCTCGTTCACCACCGGCACGACGCCGAGTCCGAGCAGCAGGCGGAGGGTCTCGCGAGCGTGCAGGTACTGCGAGCGTTGGACGAAGTCGTGCGGGGTCAACAGGACCTGGCCCGCGACGAGGTCGTGCTGGGCGAGGATGGCGCCGATCCGCTCCATGAGACGGGGCTGGCCGACCGCGGCGATGGCCTGGAGCAAGCCCACGTCGGCGGGCCGGGAGTCGTACCCGAGCGCGGGCAGTCCGGCGGCAATCGCACCCGAGCACACCATGACGACCTCGTGGCCCTCGACTCGGGCGGCGGCGACGTCGCCGCAGAGCTTCAGCACGGCGGCGTCGTCGAGCTCGCCGGCGTCGGTCGTGATCGAGGACGTGCCGACCTTGACGACGACCTTCACGAGAAGCTCTCGACGTACTCGAGCTCGATGGGACCGATGCGCACGGTGTCGCCCTCCCGAGCGCCCGCCCGGGCCAGGGCCCGTTCGACGCCCATGCGACGGAACCGCTCCTGCACGTAGGCGATGGCTTCGGAGTTGGTGAGGTCGGCCATGGCCACGACCCGCTCGGCCGCCTGGCCGTGGACCCGCCAGGCACCGTCGTCGTCGCGCTGCACCGAGAAGCCCTGCTCGCGCGGGCGGTGGACGACGAACGGCTCGCGCACCGGCTCCGCTACCCGCGCCTCCATGATCACGGTGGCGAGCCCGCCGAGGAACGCGTCGAGGCCCTCCCGAGTCACCGCCGAGATCCGGGTGCCGTCGAACTCGACCGTGGCCACGTCGGTCTTGGTCCCGACGATGAGGCGGCGTCGTTCGAGGAGCTCGGGGCGGTACTGGCCGAGCTCCCCGAGGAGCACCCGCTCCTGGTCCTCCGGCGACCGGCCCTCCACGCTCGCGAGGTCGATCAGGACCACCAGCACCCGGGCGCGTTCGACGTGCCGCAGGAACTGATGGCCGAGACCGCGCCCGTCAGCCGCACCCTCGATCAACCCCGGGATGTCGGCGAGGACGAACTCGTGCTCGTGGAACCGCACCACCCCGAGATGGGGCTCCAGGGTGGTGAACGGGTAGTCGGCGATCTTGGGCTTCGCCGCGCTCACCGCCGAGATGAGCGTGGACTTGCCCGCGTTCGGAAAGCCGACGAGCGCGGCATCGGCCATGAGCTTGAGCTCGAGGCGGAGCCAGCGCTCCTCTCCGTACTCTCCCTGCTCGGCGAACCCCGGCGCCCGCCGGGCGTTGGACAGGAAGCGGGCGTTGCCGCGCCCGCCGCGCCCGCCGCGGGCGGCGACGTAGCGGTCACCGTGCACGACCAGGTCGGCCAGCACCTCTCCCTCGCGGCTCTTCACCACCGTTCCCTCGGGGACGGGTTCGATGAGGTCAGAGCCGGTCGCGCCGTGGCGTTTGTTGCCCGAGCCGTGGGTGCCCGACTTCGCCCGGCGGTGGGGATGGTCGCGGAACGCGAGCAGCGACGCGACATTCCGGTCGGCTTCGACGATCACGTCGCCCCCGGCGCCACCGTCGCCGCCGTCGGGACCGCCCCGCGGCACGTGCGCTTCCCGCCGGAACGACATCGCGCCCGCGCCCCCGTCGCCCCCCCGCAGGTTGACCTGCACCTCGTCAACGAAGCCCGACGCCATGGAGGAGAGGATAGGGAGGACGGCCGAAGTGGCCGTGGGCTCATTCGGTCGACGTCAGGACACGCACGCGACCGGCGCACGGATCCACCTCGACCGTGGCGCCGTCGGCGATGGCATCGACTGCGCCGGCGACGCCGACCACGGCGGGAATGCCGAGCTCCCGCGCCATGACCGCGGCGTGCGAGACCAGTCCGCCCTCCTCGACCACCAGCCCACCGGCGATCGCCAGGACCGCGTTGAATGCGGGCGTCGTGGTGGGAGTCACGAGGACGTCGCCGGGCTCCATGCGCACGATCGCGTCCTCGGCCTGGCGGGCCACGCGGGCGCAACCCTGGTAGGGCGCGTCGCCGATCCCGGTGCCTCCGAGCGGTCGATCGGTCGCCCCGGTCAGCATGGCGTCGCGGGTCGCCAGGATCGCCCGACCGACCAGGAGGAGCGGTCGCGGGATCGCGTTGAACGGCGGCAGCGGCTCGGGCGGCCCGAGCGTGACCGGGGCAGGCTCCGCCGACTCGGCCCGCCGGTGCGCGGCTCGGGACTCGGCCTCGCGCGCCGACGGACCTCGACCTCCCCGCAGGAGGTCGGCGGCCTCGGCGATCTCGAGCTCGAAGACGTGGTCCGGTTCTGTCAGGGCCCCGCGGGCGGTCAGGCGCGTTCCCGCTTCGAGCATCGCTCGCCGCACCAGTCCCACCGGCCAGGCGGCGGTGTACATGCCGTTGTCGTCGCGCAGCCCGTAGGCCAGGCGGGCGTCCTCGAGCAGCTGGTCGAACTCGACCCGACCATCATCGGGTACCTGTTCCCGCAACGCCGCCGCGACCGCGTCCGCCCGCGCCCGCGTCTTCTCCGGGTCGGGCGGTGCAGTGAGCATCGCCGCCACAGTGAGCTCGGGCAGCTCGGCGAGGGCGCGACCGTCGAGGTCGTAGGACGTCGTCATGCGCCAGCCGCGGTCGGCAAGGTAGCGGTCGAGCAGTTCGGCAGCATCGGGGCCGAGCGCCCGGACGTCGTCGAGCGACACGGGTGTGCTCCCGGACGACGCGACGAGCTTTCGGAGCTCGTCGAGCTCGGGGGCGTGACCGGTCGACGAGGGCGAGGCGCCCTGGAGCGCGTCGAGGAGCTCGTCGGTGGGCAGGCCCCAGTCCGCACCCCGCGCGAGCAACAGCCCCAGGGGGACGAGGTCGGGACCGTGCAGCTCGAAGTGCAACACGTACCCGGCCCGCCAGTTCTCCAGACCACGCTGGAGGTGCCCGGCGAGGTCGTCGTCGCTCAACCCGTCGGGCGCTTCCTGTTGCAACGCCCGGTTTCGCTCGATCCACGCCGGCCGTTGCTCCTCGTACCAGCGGCGGTTGTCGGCCAGCCAGCGGCGCTCGGCCAGCGCGTCACGCGCCGCCCGGTTCCGCCGGCGGAACGCCGGGTGGACCCGGCACATCAGCCAGACGATCGCCGTCGGCGGCGGACGCTTGGTCACCCGGTCGGGCATCACCAGCGGGATGGGGCGGAGATACATGTGGCCGTGCACGAAATCGGCGCGCAGGTGGTCGACCAGCACTCCGTACCGGGCATAGGCGGCCGCGGTCCCGGCTTCGAACCCCTCCTTGAAGACGGCCCGGTACGAGGGCGTCAGTGAGCCGTCGAAATGATCGGTCAGCGCGCTCCACTCACCGGGCCCGGGCGGGTCCCAGGAGCGCACGCCAGTCGCCGAGTGGCTAGGCCGAGGACGGGACGACGTCGACGAGCTTGCGGCCCCGCCGATGCCCGAACTGCACGACGCCGTCGGTGGTCGCGAACAGCGTGTCGTCTCCACCTCGCCCGACGTTGTCGCCGGGGTGGAAGCGGGTCCCGCGCTGGCGCACGAGGATCGTTCCCGAGGTCACCGGCGTACCGCTATGGATCTTGACCCCGAGCCGCTGGGCGGCGGAGTCGCGTCCGTTGCGGGAGGAGGCCGCGCCCTTCTTCTTCGACATCAGCGGGTTCCCTTCTTGGCCGGTGTCTTCTTGGCCGGCGATTTCTTGGCCGGTGTCTTCTTGGCGGTGGTCTTCTTCGCCGGGGTCTTCTTCGCGGTCGTCGGCAACGGCTTCGCCTTCTCGGCCGGGGCCTTCTCCGCGGCGGCGGCCTTGCGGGCACCGCCGGGCGTGATCGCGGTGATCTCGATGCGGCTCTGGTGCTGGCGGTGCCCCCACCGCTTCCGCTGGTTGGACTTCGACTTGTACGTGAACCCGATGATCTTCGGGGCGCGCACGGAGTCGACCACCCGTGCGCTCACCGTGGCGCCACCGAGCTCGTCGGGGGTGGCGAGCACGCGGTCACCGTCGACGACGAGGACCGGCGTCAGCTCGACGTCGCTCCCGGGGTCGGCGCCGAGACGCTCGACGTCGAGATGCTGGCCCGGCTCGACCCGGTACTGCTTGCCGCCGGTGCGGATGACTGCGTACATGCGAACTGCGACTCTACTTCACGCCCTCGAGCTGACTCTCGTCGAGCAGGATGCCCCGGCCGTTGCAGGTCGGGCAGGTCGAGCTGAACGTCTCGATGAGGCCCTCCGAGATCCGCTTGCGCGTCATCTCGACGATCCCGAGCTCCGAGATGTCGAAGACCTGCGTGCGCGTCTTGTCGCGCGCCAGGGCCTCGCGGAACGCCCGCATGACCTCCTCGCGGTTCTTCTTGATCTCCATGTCGATGAAGTCGATGACGATGATCCCGCCGATGTCCCGGAGGCGGAGCTGGCGCGCCACTTCCTCGGCGGATTCGAGGTTGTTCCGGAAGACGGTCTCCTCGAGGTTCGACCGGCCGACGTTCTTCCCCGTGTTCACGTCGATCACCGTGAGCGCCTCAGTGCGCTCGATCACGAGCGACCCTCCCGACGGCAGCCACACCTTGCGGTCGAGCGCCTTCAGGAGCTGCTCGTGGACGTGGAAGTGCTCGTAGAGCGGCAGGCCCTCTTCCGCCTCGTCGTAGTACTCGACCCGTTCGGCGAGCTCGGGCGCGATCGCCTCGACGTAGCCCTTGATCTCCTCGTACAGGGCCCGGTCGTCGATGACCACCCCTCGGTACTCCCGGGTGAACTCCTCCCGGATCACCCGCACCACCATCGGGGGCTCCTTGTAGAGCAGGCGGGCCGGCTTCGACTGCTCGGCCAGCTTCGAGATCTGCTCCCACTGCGACGTGAGCCGGGCGACATCGCGTTCCAGCTCGTCGGGGGTCGCCCCCTCGGCGGCGGTGCGGACGATGAGCCCGGCGTCGGGCGGCCGCAGATCCTCCAGCACCCGCCGGAGCCGCTTGCGCTCGTCGTCGAGCAGGCGCTTGGAGATCCCGTACGTCTCCGGCTGACCGGGGACCATCACCACGAACCGCCCGGCCAGGCTCACTTCCTGGGTAAGGCGCGCGCCCTTGGCGCCGATGGGGTTCTTGGTCACCTGCACCATGACCGACTGGCCGTTCTTGAGCAGCCGCTCAATGCGGGGGTGGCTCTCCTCGACGTCACCGGGGTCGAAGGCGACGTCGCCGCGGTAGAGCACGCCGTTCTTCGGCGTCCCGATGTCGATGAAAGCCGCCTCCATCCCCGGCAGCACGTTCTGGACGCGGCCGAGGTAGATGTTGCCGTCGATCGACGAGTCGTCGTCGGTGGTCGAACTGCCGACGGTGTGCTCGACAAGGTTGCGACCCTCGAGCACCGCGATGTGGGTCGCACCGGTCTCGGGGTGGACGTGCACGCACATCATGTAGCGGCCCGCGGGACGGCCCTTGCGGGTCTGACCTCGGCGTCGCTCGAGCACCTCGTCGTCGAGCTCGAAGCGGCCGCCGTCGCCGACGCCGAGATCGGCCTGGACCGCCTCGGCCGGCGAGGAGCC
>JACDBD010000262.1 GCA_013695115.1 Actinomycetota bacterium
ACCGCGCGGAGGAGCACGCCGCCGACGACGAGCGGCGCGGCCAGCACCGCCAGTGGGCCGAGGAGCAGCGTGACCTCGTCGACGTCGTCGAACACCCCCGCCCACAGCTCGAAGACCCGGGCCGTGCACGCGTAGACGACCGTGTCGAGCGAGACGTCGAGCTCGGCTATCCGGCCGATCTCGTAGGCGAGGACGGCCTCGAGCTCGGCTCGGGGCAGTGCGGCGAGCAGGCCGGTCGTGACCACGATCCACGCGCTGGTGGGCCGGCGCCCGACGGTCAGACAGTTGGGGGCTTCATCGATCACCACTGCGCACCGTGGCGGGAGCACGCCGGCGGCGAGCGACAGGCCCTGGACAAGGTTGGTGACCTGGCGGAGCGCGGTCTTCGGGAGGCGCGGGGGAGGCGGCGTCTCGCGGCCCGGCAGCGGCCACGCACGCACGAACTCGAGCGCCCTTCGCTCCGAGTGGGCCAGCGACCAGGCGAACACGGCGCCCGCTCCGAGCAAACCGCACGCGGCGCTGACGCCGAGCGACCAGCCCACCAACGACCACCCGAGGTCCCACGGCGCGCCGACCAACGTGAAGCCGGCGAACACCACCAGCGCCATCGGGAACACGAGGGCGGTGATCGTGAGCGCGAGGAGCAGGACACCGGCGGCGGCGGTGATCCGGATGCGCCGGCGGGCCGATCGGATGAGGTCCTCGTGCACGAGTTGATGGTGTCACCCCGGGGTGCGAACCGGGCGGCGGTACCGTGCCGGGTCTTGGCCGAGCGCGATCCGTTCGCCCGCATCGACCCGTCGGACGACTCGACCTTCTACTCGGTCGAGCGCAAGGTGGTGCACCTCGAACCGGGGGCGATCGAGGCGCTCCGCGCCTTCTACGCGACGGTGCTGCCCCCGGGCGGAGCCGTCCTCGACCTCATGTCGTCGTGGCGGTCACATCTTCCCGAGGGCCTGGGGTCGGTCACGGGCCTGGGCATGAACGCGCCCGAGATGGAGGACAACCCCCAGCTCGACGACTTCGTCGTCCACGACCTGAACCGCGAGCCGCGGCTCCCCTTCGGCGACGAGGCGTTCGACGCGGTCGCGTGCGCGGTGAGCGTGCAGTACCTCACCCGGCCGCTCGAGGTCTTCGCCGACGTCGGGCGGGTGCTGCGATCGGACGGCCCGGTCGTCGTCTCGTTCTCCAACCGGTGCTTCCCCACCAAGGCGGTCGCGATCTGGATGCGCGCAGGGAGCGACGGCCACCGCCGGCTGGTGCGGGAGTACCTCGAGCGGACCGGCTTCGGGACCGTGACCGACGAAGCCGTTCCGAGCGCCGACGATCCTCTGTTCGTCGTGTGGGGTCGGCGGTCAGCTTCTCCGTAACACGCGCCGGCCGGATCGGAGGAAGTCGAGCGCGGCGGCTCGCTGATCGCGGGCCGGGACCAGCTCCGGGAGCGACAGGCTCGCGCCATCGAACGCGGCGTCGTTCCAGAACCGGTCCGGGTCCACGTCGGCCCAGTGGGTTACGTAGAGGTACGGGTTGTCGTGGGCCTCGTCCCCCGGCGAGGCGCCGAACGTCCCCCGCGCGCCGGCGGCATCGTCGCCGAGGTCGACGGAGAGGTCGAAGTGCTCGGGCCACAGCTGCACCCGCGCCGGTTGGTCGGCGTCGTCGGCTTCGGCCCGCAGCTGTTCGAGCACCCCGGCGGCGAAGCCGAACCAGTCACCGAGGAAGCGGGCGGAGTCGGGGTCGATCACGAGGGGGGCGTCGGGCGCGAACGGCGTGGTCGGCTCGTACACGCCGCGCACCCCCGCCTCGTCATAGCCCGCACCCACTGGCGCACCGGCGGCGCAGCGGGCGAAGTCCGCGGCCGTGCCGACGGTCGTGATCGGAGCCCGGTGCGTGGCCTCACCTAAGTCGACGACGAGTTCGTCTCCCTCTACCCGCACCTGCTTGTCGTCGCCGGCATCGTCGCGGAAGAACGGGGTTCCGAAGCCGCCCCGCGTGAAGCGGAGGCCGATCTTGCCGTTGGCGGCGTGACGAGCGGGTGAGAGCACGTGCTCGGCCAGGGCGTGCAAGCTCGCGCGCGTCGCCGCGAGTCGTCCGGGCTCCGGCGCCGGTGGCAGCGGGCGCCACGCTCCCAGCCACCGCGCCGCGCACCAGTCGGCCAGCTCGCGGTCGTCGTGGCAGAGGTCGTCCCACGTCGTGTCCGCGCCGGTCACCGGCTTCACCACCGGACGGCCGGTGGCGTCGGGCTCACCATCGTTCACGGGGTCACAGGCGAGCCACGGCCCCTCGGTGACGGCCGGCGGCGACGGCTCGAGCACCCGGGCGTCGTACTCGCCACCCAGACGCTGGTTCGCAGCGCGGCGAGCGTTCACCGCTCGAGGAAGTCGGCCAGGAGTTGCGCCAGCTCGAGCGGGCGGTCCCCCTGGATGCTGTGGCCGGCACCCTCCACGGTCTCGACCCGCACGTCGGGTTGGCGGCGGCGCAGCTCGGCGACGTCCTCGTCGCCGACCACACCGGACTCGGTCCCGCGTACCAGCATCAACGGCATGGCGAGCTTCGAGACGTCGTCCCACAAGGTGGAGAAGTCGGGCATCTCCGCGGTCTCGACGAGGCGGGGCCGCTGGTAACGCCAGACCCACCGACCGTCGTCGCGTTCGACCGCGTTGTGCAGGACGCCGCGACGGAGCGACGACTCCGACCGGGTCGGGTTGAACTCGATCGTGCGGGCGAGGATCTCGTCGAAGCTCTCGAAGCTCTCCGGCCCGGCGATGAAGGCGGCGATCGGTGCGGCCTTCTCGCGGTCGACGCCGGGGGTGACGTCGACGAGGGCGAGCTTGCGCACCAGCTCGGGCCGACGGGCGCCCAGGGCGATCGCGGTGAGGCCGCCCAGCGACATGCCCACGACCATGGGCACGTCGGGCGCGAGCGTGCGGAGCGCGACCGCGACGTCACCGGCGTTCTGGAC
>JACDBD010000027.1 GCA_013695115.1 Actinomycetota bacterium
GAGAACGCGAACATCCATCGCGGACTCCATTTTCTGAGCGAGCGGGCGACCGCGGCCTTCGACGTGGCCAGGGAAAAGGTGGCGCGCTTCCTGGGCGCCGGCTCTCCCTCGGAGATCGTCTTCACCCGAGGGACGACCGAGGCGATCAATCTCGTGGCGCAGAGCTGGGGTCGAAGCAACCTCCGGCCGGGCGACGAGGTGCTGGTGACCGGGATGGAGCACCACGCCAACCTGGTGCCCTGGCAGCTGGTCTGCGAGCAGACCGGCGCCACGTTCCGGGCGGTGCCGATCACCGACCGAGGCGAGCTGGACCTCGACGCGTTCGACCGGCTCTTGAGCGATCGCACCAGACTGTTCGCGGTGGGCCATGTCTCCAACGCGCTCGGAACCGTGAACCCGGTTCGCGAGTTGGCGGCGCGGGCTCGCGCGCGTGGCGCGGTGGTACTGGTGGACGGCGCCCAGTCGGCTCCCCACATGCCGATCGACGTCTCCGAGCTGGCCTGCGACTTCTTCGCCTGCTCCGGACACAAGCTGTTCGGGCCGACCGGTATCGGCGTGCTCTACGGGAGGAAGGCGATCCTCGACGGCATGCCGCCGTGGCAAACCGGCGGAGACATGATCGAGCGGGTCACCCTCGAACGCACGACCTGGGCCGCGCCGCCGGCGCGGTTCGAGGCGGGCACGCCCCCCATCGCCGAGGTGCTCGGCCTGGCGGCCGCGATCGACTACGTCGAGTCGGTAGGACTTGGAGCGATCGGGAAGTGGGAAGGCGAGCTACTCGCCCGGGCGACCGAGCGGATCGGCGCGTTGCCCGGTGTCCGGCTCGTCGGCACCGCCCGAGAGAAGGCCGGCGTGCTCTCGTTCGTGCTGGAAGGCATTCACCCGCACGACGTGGGGACCGTGTTGGACGACGAAGGGGTGGCCGTCCGGGCGGGTCACCACTGCGCGCAGCCGGTGATGCAGCGCTTTGGAATCCCGGCCACCGTCCGGGCGTCGTTCGCCTTCTACAACACACCGGACGAGATCGAGGTGCTGGTGCGAGGGGTCGAGCGGGCGCGGAAGGTGTTCGGCTGATGTCGGGCCTCGCCGAGCTGTACCAGAACGTCATCCTGGAGCACAACCGCTCCCCCCGGAACTATCGGGTCATGGACGACGCCGACCGCCGGGCCGAGGGGAACAACCCGCTCTGCGGCGATCAGCTGACCGTCTGGCTCAAGCTGGATGGCGACGTGATCAGCGACATCACTTTTCAAGGGCTTGGCTGCGCGATCTCGCGGGCGTCGTCCTCGCTGATGACCGCGGCGGTGAAGGGCAAGTCGCGGCGAGAGGTGGAGGAGCTGTTCGAGCGGTTCCACCATCTGGTCACCGTCAAGCCCGAGCCGGCCGCCCCGGAAACATTGGGGAAGCTCGCCGTGTTCTCGGGGATATCGGGTTATCCGACCCGAGTGAAGTGCGCCAGCCTGCCGTGGCACACGCTGAAGGCGGCGCTGGAAAAGGAGCCCGAGGTGCAGAAAGCGTAAAGCGTGAAGAAGTAAAGCGTGAGGAGGAGTTGCACTGCCGCGCCGAATTCCCCGCTTCACTCTTCACGCTTTACGCTTCACGCAGTTATTACTGACCCTGTTGAATCGAGGAGTTGACTAATGCCGTACAACCCCGCCCTCGTCGCGCCGATGCGCGAGGAGATGGTGCGCCTCGGAGCCAAGGAGCTCACGACCGTCGCGGACGTGGATACGACGCTGGGCGACCAGAAGGGCACCATGCTGGTGTTCGTGAACTCGGTCTGCGGCTGTGCAGCCGGCAACGCCCGGCCCGCGCTGCGGTTGGCCCTGGAGCACGCGGTGCTGCCGCAGCAGGTGGTGACCGTGTTCGCCGGCCAGGACCTCGACGCGACGTCTCGCGCGCGCCAGTACTTCGCCGACTATCAGCCGAGCAGCCCGTCCATGGCGCTGCTGCGCGACGGCGAAGTGGTGCACTTCGTTCATCGCCACCAGATCGAGGGCCGGAGCCCCCAGGTGATCGCGGGCGAGCTGGTCAAGGCGTTCGACAAGCACTTCGGGGCGGCGGTCTGAGCGGGCACGTCTTTCACCCGGGACACCACGAGCTCCACGGCGTCACCGTGGTGGTCGAGACCGGCGGAGGGCTGACCTACATCGGCCGGTTCGACACCGAGGACGACGCTGGCGTGCACCTGCTCAACGTGGGCGTACACGACGCGGGGGCCGGCGGGTCGAAGGACGAGTACGTACGCCGAAGCGCCAAGTTCGGTGTCCGCGCCGAACGGCCGCATCTCGTAGTGCCGCATCAGGAAGTCGCGCGGATCACGAAGCTTGTCGAGATCGAGCCCTAGCACTTCGCTGCGATGGAACGGTCAACGCCGCCGGTCACGAGCCGGCGGCGTTTTTGGGTTGCCACCAGCGTTTCGCTCCCCCGTGTCCCTTTGGTAGATTCGAGAGATGCAGGAACGCTACGACGTCATCGTGATCGGAGGCGGACACGCCGGCACCGAGGCCGCCGCGCTCGCCGCGCGCTCAGGCGCGCGCACGCTCCTGCTCACCCAGAACCTCGAGACCATCGGACAGATGTCGTGCAATCCCGCGATCGGCGGGATCGCCAAGGGCACCGTCGTGCGCGAAGTTGATGCCCTCGGCGGGATTATGGGCCGCGCCACGGACCTCGCGCGGATCCAGTTCCGGATGCTGAATCGATCGAAGGGGCCCGCGGTCTGGTCGCCTCGCGCGCAATGCGATCGCGGGCTCTACCGCAGAGCAGTGCGCTCGCTGCTCGAGCGACGGCGCAATCTCGAGCTCGCGCAGGGGACGGTGGCAGGGTTCGCGATCGAGCGCGGCGAGGTGCGGGGGGTCGAGA
>JACDBD010000380.1 GCA_013695115.1 Actinomycetota bacterium
CACCACCTGGTTCCCGATCCTGGCGCTCGAAGACCTGCTCGCACCGGAGGCGCTCGTCGACTCCGGCCAGACCCGCGCGGTCACGACCACTGAGCCCGCCCCCTCGATCGATGCGCCCGCGCGCCCCCGGCCGCAGCGGAGAGCCCGCGGCGCGCCCGCCCGCCAGACCGTCCGGACCCATCGCCGCCGTCGGGCGCTCGTGCTCGCCCTCGGCGTCGCCACGCTCGCGGCCGCGGGCGCGACCGTGCCCCGCCTCCTGTCCAACGGTCCGCCCGAGGTGACCATCCGGGTCGACGGGAAGAAAATGGTGGTGAGCACCGAGGCCGACACCGTTCGGAAGGTGCTCCGGGAAGAGAAGGTCGAGCTCGGCCCCGACGACCGGGTCGAGCCCGCCCTCGCGGCCGACGTGAGCGACGGCCTCGACGTGGCGGTCTTCCGGGCCTTCGACGTGATCGTCGACTTCGACGGCAACGTCGCCACCGTGCCCACGACCCGCACGAACGTGGCCAAGCTCCAGCGGGAGCTGAAGCTCGCCCCCGCGACGGTCGCGGTGAAGTCCGCCCCCGACCGCCTTGGTGAGGGCGCGGCCATCGTCTTCCGCACCAAGCGCGCGGTCACGGTCAACGTCGACGGCTCGTCCCAGGCCGAGACGTCGCTCGGGCTGACGGTGTCCGAGGTCCTGGCCGAGAACGCGGTCGTGCTCGGCCCGCTCGACCAGGTGGACCCGGCGCCCGAGACGCGGGTCACCGACGGAATGGTCGTCACCGTCGTGCGCATCGCGAACGACGAGACCGTCACCGCCGAGGAGCCGCTGGCGTTCACGGTCGAACGGCGTGACGACCCCAGCCTGCCCAAGGGCCAGGAGCGGGTCGCCCAGGAAGGCGTGAACGGGACGCAGAAGGTGACGTACCAGATCACCAAGGCCGACGGCGCCGAGGTCGGCCGCCGGCCGATCTCGAAGATACCGACCAAGCCCCCGACTCCGAAGATCATCGGGGTCGGCACCGCGCTACCCAACGAGCGGGTCGGGACCGCCTCGTGGTACGCGAGCCCGTTTGGCAACGACTCGTGCGCGACCAAGGAGTACGTCCCGAAGGGAACGATCCTGAGGGTGACCAACCTCGACACCGGCGCCTCGACGACGTGCCGGGTCGCCGACCGAGTCGTCGCCAACCGCGTCGTCGACCTCGACGACGACGTGTTCCGGCAACTCGCGCCGACAAGCCAGGGCGTCTTCAACGCCCGCATCGATTGGTGAGCGCCTGACCCAACCGGCGTGCGGCGTCCGCGTCGCGCGCGATCGCCATGCAACTACGGTCATTGGCGTGCCTCTGCTCACTCCGACCACGGTGCGCACGCTGCTCGCCGACCACGGCCTGCGCCCCCGCCGCGCCCTGGGCCAGCATTTCCTCGCCGACCCCAACACCGCCCGCCGCATCGTCCGCCTCGCCGGCATCGGCGAGGGCGACCGCGTCCTCGAGATCGGCCCCGGGCTCGGTTCTCTTACTCTGGCGCTGGCCGAGGCCGGCGCCGACGTCGTCGCGCTCGAGCTCGACCGTCACCTCGCGCCCGTGCTCGAGGGGACCCTGGCCAAAGTGGGCGCGGACGCGAGCCGCCGCCGGGTCGAGGTCGTCGTCGGCGACGCGCTCTCCGTCGACGTCGACGCCCTCCTCGGCGATCGCGCCGACGGCCCCTGGCACTCGGTGTCCAACCTCCCGTACAACGTGGCCGCTCCCGTCGTGGCCCGGCTCCTGGAGACCGCGCCCCGGGTCGAGCGCCAGCTCGTCATGGTCCAGCGAGAGGTCGGGGAGCGACTGGCGGCCGGTCCCGGCTCGCCCGCCTACGGCGCGCTGTCGGTGAAGGTCGCGTACCACGCTCGCGCCGAGCTGGCGGGGACGGTTCCGCCGACGGTGTTCGTCCCCCCGCCCAAGGTCGAGTCGGTGCTCGTGCGCATTGTCCGCCGTCCTGTCCTTCCGGTCGACGTGCCGTCATCCGATCGGCTGTTCGCGCTCGTCCGGGCCGGGTTCGGACAGCGCCGCAAGATGCTGCGTCGCTCGCTGCGCCCCGTGCTCGGCGAGAGGGTGGTCGACGTGCTCGATGCCGCCGGCGTCGACCCCGCAGCCCGAGCCGAGAACCTCGAGCTCATGGATTGGGCGAAGGTCGCGCGGGTAGAAGCTGGACTGTGACCCGACCCACTCGCGCCCGCGCGACCGCGTTCGCCAAGGTCACCCTGTCGCTCCGGGTCCTCGGAAAGCGACCCGACGGCTTTCACGACCTCGACGCCCTCGCGGTGTCGATCGGCCAACCCCAGGACTCGCTCGAGGCCGCGGTCATCAGCGAGCCGGGCGTGCGCCTCGACGTCGTGGGGGAGGACACGCTGCCCCCGGACGGCGACGAGAACCTGGCGGCACAGGCCGCCGACCGGGTGCTGCAGCGCGCCGGCCGCCAGGCGCTCGGCGTGCACCTCACCCTGCGCAAGCGCATCCCGGTGGGCGGAGGCCTCGGGGGCGGGTCGGCCGACGCCGCCGCCGCGTTGGTCGCGGTCCGCCATCTGATGGAGCTCGAGCTCGACGATGCCGCCCTGTTCGAGCTCGCCGCCGGCATCGGCTCCGACGTCCCCTTCTGTCTTCGCGGGGGCGCGGCCCGCATGCGGGGGCGCGGTGAGCGCCTCGAGCCGGTGGCAATCCCCCTCGGGCTCCCGCTGCTGATCGCGGTTCCGCCCTTCGGTCTCGCCACTTCCGACGTGTACCGGACGTGGGACGAGCTCGGCGGACGACCGTCGACTCGCATCGTGCCGCCGCCGCCCGCACTCGACAGCCTGGTGAGCGGACTTGTGAACGATCTCGAGCCCGCGGCCGAGGCGCTCGAGCCTCGCCTGGTGGAGTTCCGCCAGCAGGTGGAGGAGGTGGCGGGACGACCGGCCGTGCTCGCGGGCAGCGGCTCGAGCTACGTGGTGCCCGTCGACCCGGACGGCCGCCGGCTCGGGGACCTCGCCGCGGAGCTCGGGCAGCGGCTGCGGCGGCCGGTCATCGGCGCCGCCACGGTCTCACGCGGCGTGCGGTTGGAGACGTAAGGCCTCGCGCTCGCCTACCTGCCCTGCTGGCGACGCTGCCAGCGGGTCTTCTTCAGCAGCTTCTTGTGCTTCTTCTTCCGCATGCGCTTGCGGCGCTTCTTGATCAGTGAGCCCATGACTGATCGCACGGTAACGGAGCCTCTGCGGGCTGTCACATTGCGGTGCCGATGCCCGGGTATCGTCGATTCGGTCGGTCGGGGGTGGTGTAACGGCAGCACGGGGTCCTTTGGAGTCCCAGGTCGAGGTTCGAAACCTCGCCCCCGAGCTGCCCCCAGCCGATAGACAAGGGAGCGAGCGCACCAGGCGAGTGGAGCAGGAGCATGGGATGAGCACAGGCCAGTACCGCCCCATCTCGGCGGTCGTGCTCGCGGCCGGTGAGGGCACCCGCATGCGCTCCGAAACGCCGAAGGTCCTGTACCCGCTGTGCGGGCGCCCGATGTTGCTGCACGTGATCGACGCGCTGGTGGCGCTGCCCCTCGAGCGCATCGTCGTCGTCGTCGGCTTCGGAGCCGAGCTCGTCACCAAGACAGTGCAGGAGCAGATCGCGACCGAGACCCCCATCGAGTTCGTCGAGCAGCGGGTGCTGCGAGGCACCGGTGACGCCGCCAGCGTCGCCCTCACCGCGAGTGGATTCGACGGGGATGGCGAGGACGACCTGTTCGTCATCACCGCCGACATGGCGTTGGTCAGACCCGAGACCCTTGCGCTTCTCGCGCGGGCGCACCGCCAGTCGGACGCCGCCGCCACGCTGCTGACGGCGGTCGTCGACGATCCCTCTGGCTACGGCCGGGTGGTGCGCGACGAGAACGACCAGTTGGTCGAGATCGTCGAGGAGGCCGACGCCACCGACGAGCAGTGCGCGATCCGCGAGATCAACCCGTCGTTCTACTGCTTCCGCCGGGGGTTGCTCGCTCCTGCCCTCCGGCGCTTGAGCCCCGAGAACGCCCAGGGCGAGTACTACCTCACCGACGTCATCGGCGTGCTGCGGGAGACAGGCCACCGGGTGCTCGGTGTGCCCGTCGACGATCCGGTCGAGACCCTGAACGTGAACGACCGTGCCCAGCTGGCCGCGGCCGAGACGGTGCTGCGGGCCCGCATCAACGAGCGCTGGATGCGCGAGGGCGTGACCATGATCGACCCCGCCCGCACGTACGTCGACGCCTCGGTCGAGCTCGAGCCCGACGCCCGGCTCCTCCCGGGCACGATCCTCGAGGGGCGCACCGTGGTCGGCGCCGGCGCGGTCGTAGGGCCCGACACCCATCTGGTCGACACGATCGTGGGCGAGCGGGCGGTCGTACGTCAGACCGTCGCCCGCGACACCGAGATCGGCGACGACGTCACCTGCGGCCCCTACGCCCACCTGCGGCCGGGCACCCGGGTCGCGGCCCGGGCCCACATCGGGAACTTCGTCGAGATCAAGAACTCCGACATCGGCGAGGGCGCCAAGGTCCCCCACCTCTCCTATGTCGGCGACGCCGACATCGGCGACCGCGCCAACATCGGCGCGGGCACGATCACCGCCAACTACGACGGCAAGGAGAAGCACCGCACCAAGGTGGGCAAGGACGCCAGGATCGGCTCGAACACGGTGCTGGTGGCGCCGGTCGAGGTCGGCGATGGCGCCTACACCGGGGCCGGTGCGGTGGTGGCCCGGGACGTGCCGCCGAAGGCGCTGGCCAAGGGGGTCCCGGCCGAAATCGACGAAGACTGGGCCTCCCGGCGCGAGGATGAGGAGTGATGGCCGGCTCGGCGGAGCAAGCGCAGCGAGCGGAGTCCGAGCCTGGCGGACGAACGAGCGACCGCGGGCCGGGTATCCCGGCTCGCAGCGAGTGAGGACCGGGATGCAGGTGACGCCCACCAAGAAGCTCATGCTCTTCACCGGGCGGGGCAACGACGCGCTGAGCAAGGAGATCGGCGAGCACCTCGGGGTCCCGCTGGGCGAGGTCGTGCTTTCCTCATTCGCCAACGGCGAGCTTTATTGCCGCTACGGCGAGAGCATCCGCGGTGCCGACGTGTTCGTGATCCAGAGCCACTGCGACCCGATCAACGACCGCATCATGGAGCAGCTCATCATGATCGACGCGGCCAAGCGGGCGTCGGCCAAACGGATCACCGCGGTCTGCCCCTTCTACGGCTACGCCCGCCAGGACCGCAAGGCCGAGGGCCGCGAACCGATCACGGCGCGACTCCTCGCCGACATGATCACGGTCGCGGGCGCCGACCGGGTCGTCACCGTCGACCTCCACACCGGCCAGGCCCAGGGTTTCTTCGACATGCCAGTCGACCACCTCACCGCGGTGCCGCTCCTGGCCGACTACCTCGCCGAGAAGGTCTCGGGCCAGATCACGGTCGTGTCACCCGACGCCGGCGGCGGCAAGCTGACCCGCCGCTTTGCCAACTACGTCGGCGACAACGACGACATCGACGCCGATCTCGCGTTCATCGACAAGCGGCGACCGAAGGGGACTCACAACGTGGCCGAGGCGACCGAGGTCGTCGGTGTGGTCGAAGGTCGGACGTGCGTCCTCATCGACGACATGATCGACACCGCCAGCACCGTGTGCAGCGCGGCTCGGCTGCTCATCGAGCGGGGCGCGACCTCGGTGTACATCCTGGCCACACACGGGATCCTCTCCGGCCCCGCCGTCGAACGGCTCGAGGACGCGCCCATCGAGGAGCTGGTGGTCACGAACACG
>JACDBD010000268.1 GCA_013695115.1 Actinomycetota bacterium
GACACCCCAGCCTTCGAGGCCCGAGTTGCCTGACCGCTTCGGCGCGCCCGCGCTCCACACGGCCCCCACGCTCGCCCCAGACCCCCACCCGTCGCCGTCGAAGGCCACTTCTTCGGCAGCCACCTAGTGGGCATCTTGCGGGTGTCCGGGAGCATGAATCGGTCCGGCCATTGCGGGGCCTGCCCACTAGCCTCGATCCCTCATGCGCATCCTCCTCTTCACCGGCAAGGGGGGCGTGGGCAAGACGACCGTGGCCGCCGCCACCGCCCTGCGGGCCGCCGAATCCGGTCTGCGCACCCTCGTCTGCTCCACCGATCCGGCCCACTCCCTCGCAGACGCCTTTGCGGTGCCGTTGGGTGACGCGGTCGTCCCGATCGCCGCGTTTCCGGGGGGCGGGTCGCTCGCCGGCCAGGAGCTCGACGCCCGGGTCCGGCTCGAGGAGGCGTGGGCGGCGGTGCGGGAGTACCTCACCTCGCTGCTCGACTGGGCCGGCGCCGACGTGGTCGAAGCGGAGGAGCTGGCGGTCATTCCGGGCCTCGACGAGGTGTTCGCGCTCGCCGACCTCCGGGCCCACTCCGAGTCGGGCGACTACGACCTGCTCGTCGTCGACTGCGCGCCGACGGCCGAGACCGTGCGGCTGCTGTCGCTCCCCGACGTGCTCGGCTGGTACATGGACCGCATCTTCCCCGCCCAACGCACTGCGACGCGGGCGGTGCGGCCGTTGCTGAGCCGGATCGTGAGCATGCCGGTGGCGGGCGACGACGTGTTCGCGGCCGTGCGGCGCTTCTACGAGCGCCTCGACGGCGTGCGCGATCTGCTCACCGACGGTGCGGTCACGAGCGCCCGCCTCGTCGTGAACGCGGAGCGGATGGTGGTCGCCGAGGCCCGGCGCACCTTCACCTACCTCGCGCTGTTCGGCTACCACGTCGACGCGGTGATCGCGAACCGGCTCCTTCCCGGCGCGATCACCGACCCCTGGTTCACCGCGTGGAAGGACACCCAGCGCGAGCAGCTCGAGTCGATCGAGGCCGCGTTCGCCGGCGTCCCCATCCTCACCGCCGAGCTCGCCGACGACGAGCTCGTCGGCATCGAGCGGCTGTCGCCGTTCGGGGCCGCGCTCTACAGCGAGCGGTCACCCGCCGACGTGCTCGCCACCGGCGATCCGATGCGGGTGGACGCGGTGGGTGACGCCCTGGTGCTGTCGCTCCCCCTGCCGTTCACCGAGAAGGCGGACGTGGAGCTGGCGCGCAGCAACGGTGAGCTCCTGCTCGGAGTGGGGGCGCACCGCCGCGCGGTTGTGCTCCCGGAGAGCCTGCGTCGTCGCGAGGTCGCGTCGGCGCGCATGGCGGGCGACCGTCTCGAAGTCGAGTTCACCGAGGGAGGCTGACGTGCCCGAGCAGCTCTTCGACGACCCCGAGTCGTCCGAACCTGAAGACCATGATGTCTTCTACGACGCGCCCGACCCGGACGAGCCCGGCGACGGCCCGCCCGCCGATTCGGCCGCCGACGTGCTGGTCACCGCGTTGTTCGAAGCCGGACCGGAGGCGGCGGAGCACCTGCTCAAGGCGGCCCAGGAGCTGCTCCTGGCGGCGAAGGCGGTCGTCGACGCGGGGGAGCGCGTGGTCGAACAGCACAAGTTGGCGAGCGAAGGCCACGGCGAACCCGGGGCCGACGACGCACCGCGGGTACGCCGCATCGACCTGGCGTGAAGGCCCGACCTCACGGTGAGCGCGACGACGTTCGGGATTGATCTCGGGGGCACGAACGTCCGTTGCGGGGTCGTCGACGAGCACGGCACCATCCTGAACGAACGCCGCGCGCCGAACCGGTACGACGCGTCGTGGCAGGAGATCGTGGACGCGATGGTGAGCCTCGTGCGCGCCCTCGAACCCGAGCATCCCGACGCGACCGCGGTGGGGGTCGGCGCCGCCGGCCTCGTCACCCGCGACGGCCACATCCGGTACGCGCCGAACATCCCCGGCTTCCGCGACGCGCCGATCCACGACGCGCTGGCGAGCGAGCTCGACCTGCCCGTCTTCGTCGACAACGACGCCAACGCCGCCGCCCACGGTGAGCTCCGCCACGGCGCCGCCCGGGGCGCGCGCTACGCGCTGGTCATCACCCTCGGCACGGGGATCGGCGGCGGCATCATCGCCCGGGGGCGCGTGATCCGGGGCGCGCACGGGTTTGCCGCCGAGATCGGCCACTTCCAGATCGACCCCGACGGGCCGATGTGCGCCTGTGGCCTGCGCGGGCACTGGGAGGCGTTCGCGTCGGGCAGCGCCCTCGGTCGGATGGGCCGCGAGCGGGTCGAGGCCGGGAAGGCGCCGAAGGTGTTGGAACTGGCCGGCGGCGATGCCAGCGCGGTCAGCGGCGTGCACGTCGGCGACGCGGCCCAGGCCGGTGACGCCGACGCGCTCGAGGTCGTCTCCGAATACGCCGGCTACGTCGCCGTCGGGCTGGCGGGGTTGGCCAACATCCTCGACCCCGAGCGCATCGTGGTCTCGGGGGGCCTGGTCGAGCTGGGCGACACGCTGTTCGATCCGGTGCGAGCGGCGTTCGACCGTCAGCTCGAGGGCACCGACTACCGGCCCGCAGTCGACATCGTGCCCGCGGAGCTGGGGCAGCAGGCGGGCGTCATCGGCGCGGCCGCGCTCGCGCGCGAGCTCGTAGCCGAGGCGTAACGCGACATGAAGCTCGGGATCACGCTCCCGTCCTTCCAGGACGATCCCGAGACCGTGCTCGAGGTGGCTCGCGTGGCCGAGCGCGCCGGGCTCGACGGAGTGTTCGCCTACGACCACCTGTTCCGGGAGGCCCGGGACGGGACGCGCCGACCCGCGCTCGAGTGCACGACGATGCTCGGTGCGGTCGCGGCCGAGACCACGACGATCGAGTTCGGGCCGCTGGTCGCCCGGGCGACGCTGCGGCCGCCGGCGACGCTCGCGGCCGCCCTCGATACCGTCCGGCGTATCGGCGGGGAACGGCTGGTGGCGACGCTGGGAGCGGGCGACTCGCAGAGCGAAGCCGAGAACGTCGCCTTCGGCGTCGACCTGCCGTCGGAGGAGGAGCGCATCACCCGCCTCGACCAGGCCCTGGCGGCGACGCGGGGGCGCGGGTACCCGGTGTGGGTCGGCGGTACCGCGTACTCCGTTCGGGTGTTGGCCGCGAACCGGGCTGACGGTTGGAACCGCTGGGGAGGGCCGCCCGATCGGTTCGCCCGCGAGGCCGAGGCCGTGCGGCGGGAGCTCGAGAGCGCTCGCGCCGCGTTCACCCTGTCGTGGGGCGGCCTCGTCGTGCTGGACGAGGACGATCGCGCCGCGACCGCCAAGGCGGCGCGCCTCGACTCGCCCCCCGGTGCGATCGTCGGCGGGCCCGAGCGGGTCGCCGACGCGCTCCGCGACTACGGCGAGGCGGGCGCGGAGTGGGTGATCGTCGGGCCCGTGGACTCGTCGGATCCCGCCAACGCCGCCCTACTCGGCGAGCGGGTGCGACCGCTGGTGGCGTAGCGGCTACTCCAGCGTGGCGTAGTCCGTCGAGCGGTCGGACGTCCGCGTCGCGCCAACCTTCTCCACGCACGCGCGCAGGTCGGCGACGAACGCGTCGATCGCGGGTGCGGTACCGGCGGACACCGTGAGGTGGAGGCTGTCGGGCGGCTGTTGGCGATCGAGGTGCCATCCCCGTTCCGCGAGCGCATCCATCACCTTGAACACGTCGAGGGCGTCGGGATCGACGGCGGAGATGGCTACGCACTGGGACTCGGGCTCCCCCAGCACGGTCAGGCCGGGGATCGCCCGCACGCCGTCGATCAGGCGCTCGGTCGCGGCCAGCGTCACGTCGGTCAGGCGCAGGTACCCCTCCTCGCCGAGGTAGTGGAGGACGGCCCACGCCGATGCGATCGGGCCGGCGGGTTTGCTGCCCGCAATCCCCGACGAGGCGTAGAAGCCGCCGAGCCAGTCGTCGAACACGAAGATCTGGTGGCTGCGGAGCTCCTGGTTGCGATGGATCAGCACCGACGCACCTTTGGGCGCGTAGCCGAGCTTGTGGATGTCGGCCGAGATCGACGTGACGCCGTCGACCCGGAAGTCCCACGGTGGGACCGGCCGACCCAGCCGCTGGGCGAACGGCAGCACGAACCCGCCCATGCACGCGTCGACATGGCAGTTGATGCCGCGCTCGGCGGCGAGCGACGCGAGCTCGGGGATCGGGTCGATCACGCCCTGGGGGTACTGGGGCGCCGATCCCACGACGAGCACGGTGTCGTCGTCGACCGCCGCCGCCGTTGCGTCCACGTCGACGCGCCAGTCGGCCCGGACCGGGATCTTGCGCACGGCGACGCCGAAGTACTCGCTCGCCTTGTGGAAGGCGGCGTGGGCGCTGTTCGCGATCACCATGTTCGGCGCGGCGACGTCGCGCTCGGCCCGGCCGCGGTTCCGGGCCGCCTCGACCGCCAGGAGGATGCTCTCGGTCCCGCCCGAGGTCATGAACCCGGCGGCCTCGTCGCCCCCGTGGAACAGGTCGGCGGCAATGTCGACGACGTCCTGCTGCATCCGCCCGATGCTCGGGAACGCCAGCGGGTTGAGGCCGTTCTCCGAGAGAAACAGGGTGCTCGCCTCGCGGGCGACCTCCTCGACGTCGTCGCCGGCGTGGAACACGAGGCCGAAGACCCGCCCCGAGCGCCAGTCCTTGTCGTCGGCGCGCAGCGCGTCGAGCTGCGACAGAACCGCATTCTTCGAGAGACCGGACTGTGGCAACGCCATGACGGCGAGCCTACGGGAGTGGATCCGCCAGTCGCCTCCGCTCGTAGGCGTCCTGGCCGAAGTACTCGAGGGCGCGTTCGGGGTCGATCACCACGAACAGGCCCTCGGCCTCGGCCGTGACCACGCCGTCGGCCTCGAGGGTGCCGCGGGTGATGAGGCGACGTCCGTCGACCTGCTGCGTCCAGGCCTCGAAGCGCAGCTCGGTGTGTAACGGGGTCGGGCGCCGGTAGCGGATGCTCAGGCGGCCGGTCATTCCGGGGTGACCGCCGGCGATATTTGCCATGCCCAGGATCTCGTCGAAGGCGAGCGCGATCCAACCGCCGTGCACGTAGCCGGGTGGTCCCTCGTACGCGGCGTGGAACACGCCCCGCCCGAACAGCCGACCGTCGCGGTGCTCGTACTCGACCGGCGGCGCCATCGGGCTGACCTCGCCCACCAGCGGGCTGCGGGGGAGGTAGTCGTCGTGCGACCACTCCTCTCGCGTGCGCACGCCGGAGGGGCGGGTGCCGAGCTCGCCCACCCCGTGCAGCTCGGTGGCGAGGCGCTCGGTGTCGGTGGCGGCGGCGTCGAGCTGAGCTTCGGTCGCGTCCTCGGCGGTGAGCGCGGCGTCGATCAAGTGACGTACGGCTTCGGTCAGCCGCACGCGCGCGGGCGTGACGAAGCTCACTTGCCCTTGAACACCGGCGGCCGCTTCTCGGCGAACGCGCGCGGCCCTTCCTGTGCGTCCTCGCTGGCGAAGACCTCCCACCCGATCTTGTCCTGGATCTCCATGGCCTCGCGGTCGGGCAGCCCCTCGGTCTCGCGCCAGGCGCGCAGGATCGCCTGACACGAGAGCGGTCCGCATGCCGCCACCTGCTCGGCGACGGCGCGGGCGACGGGTAGGGCCTGACCATCGGGCACGACCCGGCCGATGAGGCCGATCTCCTTCGCTTCCAGCGCGCTGACCGCCCGGGCGCTGAGGAGGATGTCCATCGCGCGCGTGTACGGGATCTGGCGAGGGAGCCGGATGGCCGACCCGCCGAGCGGGAACAGGCCGCGGCGCGCCTCCCAGACTCCGAAGGTCGCGCCCTCGCCGGCGACGCGGATGTCGGTGCCCTGAAGCATCTCCGTGCCGCCCGCGACCGCGTAGCCCTCGACCGCGGCGATGAGCGGCTTGCTCAGGCGGTAGTCACGCAGCAGCGCCTTCCAGTGGAGGTTGTCGCCCTGCGCCATGCGGTCGCGCACCCGCTCGTCGTCGGAGGGCTTCGACATCGCCTTCAGGTCGGCCCCCGAGCTGAACGTGCCGCCCGCGCCGGTCAGGATCGCCACCCGCACTTCGGGCTCGTCGTCGACGTAGGTGAAGCCGTCGGCGAGGCCGACGAGCATGTCGGGGCTGAGGGCGTTGCGGGCCTCGGGCCGGTTCATGGTGAGGGTGACCACGTGCCCGTCGCGCTCGACGGTGCAGTGCTTGGTGGTCATATCGTCGAGCACGGGCATGCCGGCCTCCCGAATCGAACACGCCGGACGAAAAGCGAACGAATCCTACCGACGGCGGCGCGGGCTACTGGCGGTCGAGCGTCAGGGTGAGCACCTGGAACCGGATGGTGACCTCGTCGCCTTCGCACGTGTAGCCCGCGTCGGGGGTGAACCCGAAGGTCTCCTCGACGCCGGCGGCGTCGGGCGGCAGCGGGATGTCGAGGACCTGGCCGTCGCTGGTCGTCGCGGTCAGCGTTCCCGAAAGCGACGTGACGTCGGCGGTCACGGTGGTGGCGGTGGCGGTGTAGGTGCCGCCGGCGTCGGCCACGAGCTTGGCCATCCCCGTGACCGGGGGGGTGGCCGAGGTCAACGAGAACCGCGTGTCCTCCGCACCGGTGTCGTGGAAGGCAAAGGTCCCCCCGGGATTGATCTCGAGGGTACGGCCGCCCTCCCCGCCCTCGAGCATGGCTGGCCCGCAGACCGTCTCGACCGGCCCGCTGTACACCATGTCCGCCACCTTGTACTCGCCCTGGAGGCACTCAGCCGGGTTGGAAG
>JACDBD010000405.1 GCA_013695115.1 Actinomycetota bacterium
AGCTTCCTAATTCCCGTTCTGGTGCCGAAACCGCGCCAGAACCCAGCGCGTTTCACGCGCCAGAAGGGAGTCGGGTCTGGATGAAGACCTCGATGCGGGCGATGCGCCCGTCGCCGTCGAGCTCGAACACCAGGGCCTCGGGCGTGCGGACGGGCTTGCCATCCATCTCCACCGTCTCGCTCAGCTCCGCGAACGCGAGCGTGTTCCCCGCATAGGTGACCCGTTCGACCCGCATCTCGTAACCCCGCAGCTTCGGCATCGTGTCGGCAATGAACGCGACGTACGCACCGCGACCCTCGTAGCGGTCCATGAACGGCCCGATCCGGACGACGTCCTCGGCAACGCAGTCACGCAGCGCGCCCCAATCGCGCGAGGCGATCGCGTCGAGGTAACGCTCGACAATCTCAGCCACCGCCGAGCCCCTAGGGTCGGTTCCTCAGTTGGCGGTCGGAGCAGATGCCGGAGTAGCCGTCCGCAGGTTGTATCCATCCACTGCCAGCAAGAGCACGGCGAAGCAGAGCGCGACCGACTCCACTGGTCCGAAGTCGGAGGCCGCGCCGATGATCGTGGCGATGGCCAGTAGCGCCGCGACGACCTGGAGCACGATCCCGAGAATGTTCTTCATGAGTCGAATCTAACCGCCTCCCCGAGCAGCGCAAGGTAGCGCGCCCGCGGCACCTCGACCGCGCCGAGCGACGCGAGATGCGGGGTCACCCATTGCACGTCCAGCAGCTTCGCGCCGCGGGAGCGCAGCCAATCGACCAACCCCATCAGCGCGACCTTCCCGGCGTCGGTCTGACGGTGGAACATCGACTCGGCTGCGAACAGGCCGTCGATCGCCACTCCGTAGACGCCGCCGGCGAGTTCGCCGTCGGCGTTCCACGACTCCACGCTGTGCGTCCAGCCGAGCTCGTGCAGCCGCGTGTACGCGTCGACGAAGCTCTCGTCGACCCATCCGCCCGGGCGGCGGCGGTCGGCGCAACCGCGCATCACGTCCTCGAAGGCGCGGTCGATCGTGATCTCGAATTTGCGAGACGAGCGTTGCATCGACTTCGTCACCCGCAGCCCGTCGAGCGGGATGATCCCGCGGGGGTCGGGCGACCACCACCCGATCGGGCCGTCCTTCCCCAGCCGCATCGGGAACAGCCCGCTCCGGTAGGCCGCCAGCAGCGTGCCCGGCTCGAGGTCGGCGCCGATCCCCGCGACCTCTTCGTCGCCGGCGTCCTCGGGCGACGGCAACTCCCAGCGCGTCGGCGGCGGCTCGACCGGCATGCCGCCGAGCATGGCAGCCTGTCGGCGTGAACGTGCTCCTGATCACGACCGACCAGCACAAGGCCACGACGCTCGGCGCCTACGGCGATCCGCTCGAGGCCACGCCCGCCCTCGACCGTCTGGCCCGCGCGGGCACGACGTACACCCGATGTCGAACGCAGAACCCGTTCTGCCAGCCGTCCCGGGCCACGATCCTCACCGGCACCCACCCGAGCACGCACGGGGTCCTTCGCAACGGCATCGACCTCCCCGACGAGGCCGTCGAAGAGTCGATAGCCACTCGCTTCGCGCTCGCCGGTCACGCCACCGCGCTGCTCGGAAAGGGTCACTTCGCCTCCTACTTCCCCGACTACCCCACCGGCAAGGTCGAGGCGGTCGTCGACTCCGCCCTCGTGCCGCCCGAGTGGCACGGCCCCTACCTCGGGTTCGAGCACGCCGAGATGGTCACCGACGTCCACAACATCCGGGTCGCCCGCGGCGCCGGTGAGTGGAGCTGGGGATTCGGGCCGCCGCCGTTCGGTCTGCATTACGCGCGCTACCTGTTTCGGGATGGGCGTGAGCGCGGCGTGGAGCGGCTGCGACTCATGCAACCCGAGGCCACCGGGCGGAAGTGGGACCTCACCCAGACGTGGAAGAACCAGGTCGACGAGGAGGACCACCCGACGACGTGGATCGCCGACCGGGCGATCGACTGGCTGCGGCACGTCGACCGGCCGTTCTTCGCCTGGGTGAGCTTCGCCGACCCTCACCACCCCTTCGACCCACCCCGGCCCTGGTGCGACCGCTATGACCCCGCGGACATGCGGCCGGTGCTCCCCGACACCCACCCCGAGGAGTTCGAAGGCAAGCCGCCGATGCACGAGGCGTGGACGCGGGGCTTCCGGGACTCGCCGTTCGAGTGGGCCAATCCGGGCTGGACGCAGTTCAGCCAGCAGGAGCAACTGACGATCCTCGCCGGCTACTACGGGATGATCGCCCAGATCGACGACAACGTCGGTCGCATCCTGGAGGCGCTCGAGCTGCTCGACCTCGCCGACGACACCGTCGTGGCGTTCACCGCCGACCACGGCGACTACATGGGCGACCACCAGATGATGCTCAAGGGCCCGATCCACTACGAGGGGCTCGTGCGCGTCCCGCTCCTCGTCCGCGGTCCCGGTTTCGAACCCGGCGCGGTCGTCGACGACCCCGTAGGGACCATCGACCTTGCCCCGACCTTCCTCGAGGCTTCCGGTGTCGGCATTCCCGACGAGCTCGAGGGCCAATCACTCTTGAATGGCGCACGCGAGCACGTGCTGACGGAGGACGACACGATCACCGGCGCGATCCAGCTCCGGACGCTCACGACTCGCAATTGGCGGATTACGCGCGACCTCAACAACGACGCCGGCGGTGAGCTCTACGACCTCGACGACGACCCCGGCGAGCTCGTGAACCGGTGGCGCGACCCGGCGTGCGAAGCAGAGCGCTCCGACCTGCTGGCCACCCTCGACGACATTATGCGCCACGACCTCGGCCGCGAGCTCCCCCAGGTCGGCCTCGCCGGTTAGTCGGCGCGCTCGCCCGACAGCAGGCTGCGGGCGATCTGCGACACCTGGATCTCGTCGGTGCCGGCGTAGATCTGGAGCACCTTGGCGTCGCGACACAGCTGTTCCACCTCGTACTCGGCCATGTAGCCGTTGCCGCCGAAGAGCTGCACCGCTTCGAGCGCGACCTCCATCGCCGCCTGGGCGCCGTAGAGCTTGCACGCCGACGCCTCGGCGAGGCTCATGACCTTGCCCGCACCCGACATCTCGATCTGGCGGAACACCAGGTTCTGGAGGTTGACCCGCGCCACCTCCATCCGTGCCAGCTTGAGCTGGATGAGCTGGTACTCGCCGATGGGCTTGCCGAACTGGACCCGTTCCTTGGCGTAGTCGAGGGACAGCTCGAGGCAACGCTCGACGATCCCGAGCGCCATCGCGGCCACTCCGGTGCGCTCCATCACGAACGTCGCCTTGGCGCCCTCGCGCCCGCCCGCGGGCACGTCCTCGGTCTCGCCGAGGAGCCGGTCGCGGCCGACCCGCACGTCGGTGAGGAACAGCTGGCCGGTCGGCGACGAGTGCAGCCCCATCTTGCGAAGGGGCTTCGACTGCTCGAAGCCCTCCATCCCCTTGTCGAGCACGAACGTGAGGATCTTGCGGTCGTCGGGCGGGTTGCCCTCGTCGAGCTTGCAGATGAACACGGTCGTGTCGGCGTAGGGGCCGTTGGTGATGAAGGTCTTCGACCCGTTGAGGACGTACTCGTCGCCGTCGCGGCGGGCGGTCGACTGCATGCCGCCGAAGGCGTCGGAACCCGAGTTGGGCTCCGTGATGGCCCAGGCGCCGATCTTGTCCAGCGTGAGGAGGTCGAGCGCCCAGCGCTCCTTCTGCTCGATCGTCCCCTTCGACATGATCGACGCCGGCGTGAGCCCGACGCTCACTCCCATCGCGGTCACCATCCCGGGTGAGCAGCGGCACAGCTCGATGATCGGGATCATGAACATGGCGCCGCCGCCCCGGCCATCTTCCCGGTCGTCGCTCGCTGCGGCCGGGGATACCCCGGCCGCGGGCGCTCGCTCCTCCGTCAGCTCACGCTCGATGCGCTTCTTGAACTGCTCCCTAGCCAGGGCGTCGAGCCCGAACGTGCGGAACATGGTCCGCAGCACGTCGTACGGCGGTGTGTCCCCGAACTCGAGCTCCTCGCGCCGGGGTCGGATCTCGCTCTCCACGAACTGCCGCACGGCGTCGCGGATCATGGCGTGCTCGTCGCTCCACTCGAACATGCGGCGAGAGTAGCGGCGCGCCGA